>CAITYE010000106.1 GCA_903896535.1 uncultured Paracraurococcus sp. | reverse complement strand
GGGCATCTGATCGCCGCGGATACGGTGGAAGCGCTGGCCTTACGCACCGACCTGCCGCTGGCCTCGCGGCGTGATGCTGGGGCGGTGCTGGCCTGCTGCATCGCCGCGCATGATCCGACCCGGGGTCTCAGCCGGCTGGAATTTCCCGGCGGGGCGCTCTTACTGCCCCTGCGGCCAGAGGCGCCGGGCGCGCAGGTCAGGGTCCGAATCCGCGCGCGCGACGTGGCGATCGCCACGCATCCAATCGAGGGCCTCTCCACCCAGAACATTCTTCCCGCAACGATCCTTGGCATCGACCCGGCGCCGCAGCCGCAGGAGGTTTTTGTTCAATTGGCGATCGGCCCTAGCCGCCTGCTCGCGCGGCTGACCCGCGATAGTGTAGGCCGCCTAGGCCTCAGTCCCGGCCGGGCAGTCTTCGCAGTGTTAAAGGCCGTCAGCTTCGACCGCGGCGGCACGGCGGAGATTTAGCTCGCTGAACGATCATGTCGCGCGGCGGATCATCTCCGCGGCCCGCTCGGCGGTCATCAGAACTGCCGGCTGTATGTTCGAGGAAGGGACCAGCGGGAAGACGGAGGCATCGACCACCCGCAGGCCTTCCAGACCACGGACCCGTAGCTCGGGATCGACCACCGCGCGATCATCCGTCCCCATACGGTTGGTACAGGAGGGATGATAGACAGTGGTACCGGAACTGCGCAGGTAGCCGAGGAACTCCTCATCCGTCTGGGTGTTCAACCCAGGGGCGATCTCCTCCTGGATATAGTCGGCGAAGGGCGCGGTCGCGGCGATCCGCCGTGCCAGCTTGGCCGCTTCCAGCATCACCCGGATATCGCTCGGTGCGGTCAGGTAGCGGGCCTCGATGCGTGGCTTGTCCTCAACGCGCGGGGAACGCAGCGTCACCTCACCGCGGCTGTCCGGACGGCATTGGCAGAAGTTGAAAGTGAAGCCGGGATGCTTGGCGAGCTGGGCGGTGGAGACCCCCTGACGAGGATTGTCCAGCATGAAGTTCACGAACTGGAACTGCACCTCGGGCTCTTCCGACCCAGGCAGGACCCGAGCAAAAAGTGAGGCCTCCGAAGCGCCTATCGTCATATGGCCGCGCCGGCTGAGCGCCCAGTCGAGACCCATCTTCGCCATTCGCAGCGGATTGGCCATGGTTTCGTTCAGCGTATCGGCCGGCCGGGTGCGGAAGCCGAAACGGACCATGAAATGGTCCTGCAGGTTCTTGCCGACTTCGGGGGCGTGTATCTTCGTCTCGATGCCGAGCGCCTGCAATGCGGCACCATCGCCGATGCCGGAGAGCATGAGCAGCTTTGGGCTCTCAATTGCTCCGGCCGAGAGGATCACCTCGCGTCGTGCGCGGTAGGTCTCCTCCCTGCCCTCAGGATTACGGACGACGACGCCGACTGCCCGCCCGCCCTCGATCAGAATGCGCAGGCCAAGCCGCTCGGTTTCAACCTTGAGGTTCGGCCGCCCGAGCGCAGGACGCAGATAGCCCATGGCCGGGCTCCAACGCATCCCCTTGTATACGTTGAGCTGGTTTGGGGAGACGCCTTCAAACCAGTCGCCATTATTATCGGCATTGCGTGGGAAGCCGAGTTTCATGCAGGTCTCAACGAAAGCGCGGCAGCCAGGGGTGGGCGCCGGCACCTCGGCGATCTGCATCGGTCCTTCTTTGCCGCGCCATTCGCTGTCCGGGCCGTGGAAGGTCTCCAGCTTACGAAAGGCGGGTAGGCACTCGTCATAGGACCAGCCACGGGCACCGAGCTGCACCCAGCGATCGTAATCGCGCGGGCTGCCACGAAGGAAGACAAGCCCATTCACGCTTCCGGAGCCGCCGACCACCTTGCCGCGCGGCCAATAGACGCTGCGCCCGTTCAGTTCGGCTTCGGGCTCGGTCTGATAGTTCCAATCGAATTTTTGGGTGACGTAGAGCCGAGCAAAGCCAACCGGGATGTGGATCCAGGGATTGTGATCCCAAGGCCCAGCTTCCAGCATCGTTACCGTCGTTGCCGGATTTTCGGACAGCCGCGCCGCCAATACGCAGCCCGCTGAGCCGCCGCCGAGGATGACGTAATCGGACTCCTACATGTTCCCCCCTCAGCCGCGCCAGGGCCGGCGTTTCCACAAATCTTGCAACTTTGCATCAACTGCCGCGGCCATTGCCTTGTAATCGGCGCCGATCAACGGGCGCATCGGCATGATCTGGCGCGCCATCTCCGCTTTGAAAGCCGGCTCGGCCAGAGCTTCGCGGAAGGCCTGCTCCAGGCGAGCAACGATAGCTAAGGGCATCCCGGGTGGGCCGATGATGCCGCGCGCCGCACCGGCGATCAGATCGTATCCACATTCGTGGAAAGTTGGTGCGCCCGGCAGGTCCGCCACCCGCTCTGGTGTTGCGACGGCCAAGCAGCGCAGCTTCCCTTCGCGTGCCAGCACCACCACCTCGTTTGTATTGCCAACGGCGAGCGCAAGATGCCCACCGAGCAATTGCGGCACCAGCGGCGCCGAGCCGGCGAAGGGCACATGGATGAAGGGCGGGATCCCAGCCAGCGCTTCGAATTCCAACATCACGATATGATCGTCGCTGCCGATCCCCGTGGTACCGCAATCGAGCGCACCAGACTTGGTTTTGGCCGCCGCGACCAGATCAGCGAGCGTTTGATAAGGGCTCTCGGTACGCACATAGAGGCAGTTCGGATCCTCGACGATATTGGCGAGAAAGGTGAAGTCGAGCGCGCGGTACCGAGCTGTTCGCTCCAGCGGAATGCCGCTATGGGCCGGTGTCGTCGTCGCACCCAGCGTGTAGCCATCGGGCGTAGCGTTGAAAATTGCCTCCAACCCGATCTGCCCCGCGGCGCCGGGACGGTTGGTCACGACAGGGCGCAAACCTGGAATGCGTTCGGCGAGTAGCGGCATGACAAGCCGGGTCATGACATCAACACCGCCGCCCGCGGGGAAGGGCACGATGACCTCCACCGGCCGATCCCCGGGCCAGGGGGCCTGGGCTTGCCCAGCCGCAGGTAGGGCCAAGGCGGCCGCAAACAGGCCGCGACGTCGCAACATGAGGCGTCTCTCCCGATTTGACGCCTATCAGCGCATGCCCTGGCGTGCCGGGCAAGCGGGCGCATTTTCGCCATCACTGCAAGGCAGATAAGAGGCGTGCTCCCTTATCCCGCCAGGCGGGCGGTCTTCGCCCTGCTCGTCATCGTCCTGACCGCGACCCAACTCGGCCTCGCCTGGGCGGCGCTCAAGCCAGGCGGCTGGACGGTCTGGGAAGGCCTGGTCCTGCTCTGCTTCGCTGGCACGACGCCCTGGAGTGCGCTGAACGGCGCGAACGCGCTGATCGGCCTGCTCATCCTGCTGTTCGCCCACCCGCCGGCGGCGACGGTGCTGCCGGTCTTGCGTTCGGTGCGGCCCGGCCGGCCGGGCGTCGAGACCGCCATCGCGGTTTGCATCCGCAACGAAGACATGGGGGCCGTCCTGGCGCCGCTCGATCGGCTCATGCGCGGTCTCAGCGCGGCGGGTACGGCGGATCGCTTTACGCTCTGGTTCCTGTCGGACACCGCCGATCCGGGCTTGGCGGCGGCAGAAGCGGCGGCGATCAAAGCCTTCCCTCACCCCGCGCATTATCGCCGGCGGTCGCAAAATATCGGCTTCAAGGCCGGCAACGTGATGGATTTCCTCGATCATCATGCTGGCCAAGCCGAATTTATGCTTTGTCTGGACGCCGATAGCGAGATGACAGCCGAAGCGGTGCTTCGCCTTGTCGCTTGCCTGGAAGCGGCGCCGCGCATCGCCATTCTGCAGCAGTTGATCATCGGCCGCCCGACCAAGGCCGCTTTTCCGCGTCTATTCCAGTTCGGCATGCGCGCGGGCATGCGGAGTTGGGCGGCCGGGCAGGCTTGGTGGCAGGGCCCAGCGGGCCCCTATTGGGGCCATAATGCCCTAATCCGCATCGCCCCGTTCCGTGCCCATGCGCGGCTGGAGAGCTTGCCCAATGGCAGCCATATCCTAAGCCACGATCAGGTCGAGGCAGCCCGACTGCAAGCCGCCGGCTGGGAGGTCTGGTGCCTGCCGGAGGAGACCGGGTCGATGGAGGGAAACCCGCCGGCCTTACCGGAATTCCTGGCCCGGGACCTGCGCTGGGCGGCCGGCAACATGCAGTACTTGGCGCTGCTCCGCCTGCCCGGGCTGACCACCATGGGCCGCTGGCAACTGGCACAGGCGATCCTGCTGTTCCTCGATGCGCTATTCTGGATGGGCGTGCTGGTCTTCGGTACGCTGAACGCGCTTACCGGGGGCGGGGCGGCAACGCCGGCCAGCGCGCTGGCGGCCTGGATGCTGAGTGTTTGGGGGATGCTCTACGCCCCGAAGCTCTGCGGCTATCTTGAAGTGTTGATCCGCCCGGGTCAGGCCGCGCGCTATGGCGGGACGGCACGCTTCATCGCCGGCGCGCTGGCCGAGCAGGTCTTCACCACCCTGCTGGAACCGCTGCGCCTGTTCAGCAAGGGGTGCTTCCTGTTGGCCTTGGCCACCGGACGCAAGCGCGGCGCCTGGACCCCGCAGAACCGCACAGCGCGCGGCGTTGGCTGGCCAGCGGCGACGCGGATGTTCTGGGCGCCCACCCTGTTCGGTACTGCGATTTTCAGCGCACTTGCCATGGCGGGTGCGGCAGCCTGGGCACTACCGCTAGCCGGTGGCCTGCTGCTGGGCATTCCCTTCTGTGTCGTCACCGCGGCGCCCGACTTCGGCCAGTGGCTCAGCGGCAACGGCATTGCGGCGACACCGGAAGAGCGCGCCGGCGCTTGACCTCAGCGCCCTGATGGGGGCGGATGCCGGCCATGCTTCGCGCCCTGATGCTTCCACTCCTCCTGCTTTTAGCCGCGGCCGATGCGCCTCGGCCGGTCTTCCCGGCCGGTTCCGCCTTTGGGCTCGTGCCGCCACCCGGCTATCGGCCAAGCCAGCGTTTCATCGGGTTTGAGAAGATCGGAGAGGGCGGCATCGTCTTCGTCGAGTTACCCCCCGAGGCGTTCAGCGCAATGCGCGAGGGATTGAACAAGGAGGCCTTGGCGGCGCGCGGCATGCAAGAAACCAGTCGCCGGGAAGTGCCCCTGCCTGGGCGGGCACAGCCCGCTTTGCTGATCGAAGCCAAGCTTCAAGCCGGTGAGCAGATGGCCCATCGGTGGTTGCTGTTGGTCCCCGATGGCCTCCGGACCGGCCTGATCACGGCGACCCTGCCGGGCAATGCAACAACTGCCACGCGTGCCGCGGTGGAAAAGGCGCTGCTCAGCGTCGCCATGCGCGCCGAGGTCGGGCTGGAGGAGCAGCGCTCAACGCTGCCTTTCCGTTTCGTGGATCGGCCAGGACTGAAGCTGCAGCGGGTGGTTGCAGGCGGCGCCGCGATTCTCTCCTCCCCCGGCGCGCCCTTCGGCACAAAAGGCCACCTCGAATGGCCGAGCATGGTGCTGGCTGCTGGCGCTGGGCCGCCGGTCGCGCCCGACCAGTTGGCGGCCAATGCCATCGCCGCGCTGCATGGGGTTGGGGCGCTGCATGACCTGACCATCACCGATGCCCCGGAGGAGACGCGCTACGCCGGGCAGCCAGCGATCCTGGTGCGGGCCGAGGCGTCAGGACCGACCCCGGGCAGCAAACTGAGGATCGCGCAATGGCTAGCGGTGCTGCCGAATGGTGGGCGATTGGCGGCGATCGCCCAGGCGCCATCGGCAGCGTTCGATGCCGCCTGGCCGGATTTCAAAGCTGTAGCCGAGAGTGTCGAAGCTCGCTGATCGATCAACCTAGCAGCCGGCCGATGACCCGGGCGGTGTAGTCGACGACCGGGATCACCCGACCATAGTTGATCCGGGTCGGACCAATCACGCCGATCGCACCGACGATCCGCTCCTGGCCATTGCGGAAGGGGGCGACGACCATGGATAGGCCGGCGGTGTTGAACAGCCCGCTCTCGGCGCCGATGAAGATCTGCACCCCCTCGCCTCGCTGCGCGAGATCGAGCAGACGCAGCACCGTCTCCTGTGCCTCCAGCCGCTCGAAGAGGCCTTGGATTTCTGCAACCCGGGCCGCTTGGTCAAGGTTTTCCAGCAATCGCGCCTGCCCGCGGACAATCAGGCTGCCCTGGCCACCACCGGCCCAAGTGGCGATGCCGGCGGAGATCACTTGCTGGGTCAAGGAATCGAGCTCGGTCCGGTTAGCGGCTATCTCCTCGGCGATGCGGAGCCGCGCGTCCTCTAGGCCGCAACCCGCGAGCTGGGCGTTGAGGTAGTTGCTAGCTTGTTGCAGGGCGGATGGTGGCAGCCCAGCCGGCACCTCGATCACCCGGTTCTCCACCTGTCCATCGGCAGTGACCAGCACCACTAGGGCACGGCCGGGGCCAAGCGCGACAAACTCGATATGGCGGATCGTCCCCTCGCTCTTTGGTGCGACGACCAGACCCGCGGCGCCTGCGAGGCCGGAGAGCATCTGGCCAGCCTCGGCCAGGGTCTCCTGCAACGAGCGACCCGAAGCCGCACAGCGGGCCGAGATCGCCTCCCGCTCGCTCTCACCGAGATCGCCGAATTCCAGCAGACCGTCGACGAAAAGCCGCAGGCCGCGATCGGTCGGCAGGCGCCCGGCCGAGGTGTGCGGCGCATAGAGCAGGCCCGCCTCCTCCAGGTCGGCCATGACGTTGCGAATCGAGGCGGGTGAGAGGCCAAGCGGCAGGCGCCGCGACAGGGTACGAGAGCCAACCGGCCCGCCCGTCTGGACGTAGAGCTCAACCAATTCCCGCAGGATCGTGGAACTGCGCGAATCGAGGCCCGCGAGGCTCACCTGGGGCGCGCCAGTCGGGAGCTTGGGCAGCGAAACCATATCCTCGAGTCTCAAGGGTCGTACCGGAAGGCCGCAGGGGTTGTTCGACAAAGGCTAGGAAGGGCTTGCCGCAGCGTCAACCACGCCGCAGCCTGCCTAGGTTGGATGAAGAAGGACGCACCGCATGCCAGGACCGCTCGCCGGGATCAGGGTGCTAGACCTCACCTCGGTGTTGGTCGGACCCTACTGTACCCAAATCCTCGCTGAGATGGGAGCGGAGATCACAAAGGTTGAGCCCCCCGAGGGCGATATCGTCCGTCTGATCGGGCCGCAGCGGAATGCCGGCATGGGCTGCATGTTCCTCACCATCAATCGCGGTAAGCGCAGCATCGTGCTCGACCTGAAGCGGCCGGAGGCACGTGACGTCCTGTTGAAGCTCGCTGCGTCGGCGGATGTGCTGGTGACGAACATCCGCCCAGCGGCGATGGCCCGACTAGGACTCGATTGGCCGGCGTTGCAGCAGGCCAACCCGGCGCTGGTTTATGCCGCGATCGTCGGCTACGGCCAGGATGGACCCTATGCGCCACGCCCCGCCTATGACGACCTGATGCAGGGCGCGGCGCTGATCGCCGGGCTTTATGCCCGGGCGAATGACGGCGAGCCGCGCTACGCGCCCCTTGCCATGGCCGATCGTATCACCGGCTTGATGGCGGTCGGCGCGATCAATGCCGCGCTGTTCCATCGCGCCCGGAGCGGTGAGGGGCAGCAGATCGAAATCCCAATGTTCGAGACCATGGTCGCCTTTGTCCTCGGCGACCACATGGGAGGCAAGGTCTATAATCCGCCGCTCGATGCCGGAGGCTATCAGCGTCACCTGTCGCCCGACCGCAAGCCATACCGGACCAAGGATGGCTACGTCTGCACCATGATCTACAACGACCGGCAATGGCGGAATTTCTGTCGCGCTGTTGGCTGGCCGGACCTCGTCTCAACCGATCCACGCTTTGCCAGCCACGCCACCCGCACACGCCATATCGACGCGATCCTGGCCATGATGGCCGCCGAGTTCCTCACCCGCCCCACCGCCGAATGGCTTGATCTACTGGCGGCCGCCGATTGCCCGGTGACGCCGGTACATACACTTGAGACCATCTTCGAGGACCCGCACCTGCTCGCCAGCGGCTTTTTCACCGCCGAAGAGCATCCGACCGAGGGGAGGATCAAAGGCATGGGGATCCCCGTGCGCTATTCCGCGACGCCGACGGGAGAGCGCCGGCCGGCACCCAAACTCGGCGGCGATACCGCATCGATCCTTGGTGAGGCCGGCTTCGATGACGCAGCGATCGCCGCGCTCCTCGCCAGCGGAGCGATCAGAACTGGCTGAGCGGAACAAGCAGCCGCTCAGAGATTTACCAAATCTTCAACATCGACGTTGAAAATAAGGGCGCCGCTCCCCGGAAGCAC
Organism: uncultured Paracraurococcus sp.; assembly: GCA_903896535.1. Taxonomy (GTDB): domain Bacteria; phylum Pseudomonadota; class Alphaproteobacteria; order Acetobacterales; family Acetobacteraceae; genus CAITYE01. The sequence goes on along the minus strand of CAITYE010000106.1, from coordinate 19,256 downwards.
GCCACCAATGAACACCATTTCAACAATAATGCCCGAAACCGAGTCGCCCGAGCAGCTCTGTATCCTCGAACACGCAGTCTTCTCGCGGATTCCAGGCATCAGCTTCCGCCGCTCGGCCATGGACGGCACCCCAGTAATTGTTATGCCAATCGGCGAACGCGACGCGGCAGTACCTTTGCGGAGCCTGCAAGCCGAATTCGGCATTCCCGACGACAGCGCTGACGGTCAGATGCTAGGCCTGATCGCCGAAAGCCTGCATTATGTCACCGCGCTTTACCCGGGCGATCCGCTACCGCCGGAAGTGACCAGTGGCGGCGCCAGTTGGAGCCCGGCGGGGGTCCATCTGCGCCGCGCCCGCACGCGGCTCTCGATCGCCCTACTGGCCTGGCAGGATCCGGCGGCCGCCAAGCGTGCGCTCAAGGACCTTGATGGCGGCAACCGACTGGAAAGCGATCCTGAACTCCGCACCATGTTGGACAGCGCGGCTAGGCGGGCGGCGAATGAACTGGGGCTGACCGATTCCCTCGACGTGCAACAGCGGCTTGATCCTCTTGCCGATGAGTTCGCCTACATTGAGGCCTTGCGCGACAACCTGCTGCTACCGGTGCGCGGCCTTGTGTCGCGCGCCAAGCGGCTTTCGGCCAGCCTGAACCGGTATGACGCCATCCGTTGCAATGCCATCACCGGCGTCATCAAGATGAGCGGTCCGCCACTCGCCGACATGGACAAGCGCTTCACCCAAATGGACAACATTTGTCATGACGTTCTGGAATTGCTTCGAACCCCGGATGTCAATGTGCCGATCGTCCGGGAGAATCGCGACACGCTATATCGTACGCAGCGTGGCTGGCAGCCGGTACTTGAACAGTGGGTAAAGGTGGATCACGGTGACGACGCAGCGGTTTGGATGATTGTTGCTTCTACCTATCAATTCCTTGCTCGGCGCTACCTGGAAGCCACCGCATGGCCTGCTTTCGACAGCCTAAATGTCGTCCTAGCCAGGAGCCGCCGACCGATCATGCGCTGGTAGTGGCGGCCCGATGATCTTCCTCAGCATCCGTCACGGCATCGCCTGCGGAGGCCAGGAATACATCGTTGCGGAACAGGACCTAGTCTATCGAGGAGCGGTGGATCGTGGCGACCCGCCGCCAGCCGAACCGTCGCCACCCCGCATCCCGACCGATGCGTCCCGCGCCGCTTTCACCCCCAAAACCCGACTGCTCTTCCATTATTCCGGCGTCACCAATAACGCACCTCGAATTCACTACGACGCCGATTCCGCGAGCGAGGTGGAAGGCTATCCCGCACTGGTCGTCAAGGGCGGCATCACAACCACGCTGCTGACCGTCTTCGCCAAGCTGCCGCTTGGCGTGCCCATTGCCCGCGTCACGACCCGGGCTGGCCGGCAACTCGTCGCCGACCGTACGGCAATGGTGGCCGCACATACCGAAGCCTCTGGCCGCGTCAGGCTCCCGACGCTCGATGAGTGCGGACGGCCTGCTTTTGAATGCGTGGCCGAGGCCGCCCCCTGAGCAGCGAGGCGGCGCCGCCTATCTCATGGCACCATCGCGCCTTACCGGAGCCTGTCGCATGAAGGTCACCATCCTCGACGATTATTTCGACACAATACGCACCCTGCCTTGCTTCCGCATGCTGGCAGGCCATGCGGTGACGATCTGGAACGAGCACACGCAAGATATCGACGCTTTGGCAGAACGGCTCCAAGAAACCGAAGTGCTGGTGCTGATCCGAGAACGTACGAAAATCACCGCGCCGCTGATTGCCCGCCTGCCGAAGCTGCGGCTGATCAGCCAGCGCAGCGTCTATCCGCATATCGATATCGAGGCCTGCACCAGGGCTGGCATCATCGTCTCCTCCTTCCAGCATCCGGGCACACCCTGCTACGCGGCGGCCGAGCTGACCTGGGCGTTGGCGCTGGCCTGCGCCCGGCGGCTGCCGCAACAGGCGGAATCGCTAAAGGCCGGGCGCTGGATGATGGGCGTCGGGCGGACGCTCCGTGGCGGTACGCTGGGCCTTTATGGCCATGGCCGCATCGCAGTCGCCGTTGCCGCCTATGGCCGCGCCTTTGGGATGCGCATCCTGTGGTGGGCTAGCGAGGAGGGTCGCGCCAGGGCCCGCGCCGCCGGCGAGGAGGTGGCGTCCGACCGCGAGCATTTTTTCCAATCGGCCGACGTGCTGTCCTTGCACATCCGCCTGCACGGAGCGACGCACGGCATCGTCAGCGCCGCAGATCTCGCGCTGATGCGACCCGACAGCATCCTCATCAACACCAGCCGCGCCGGGCTGATCGCCCCAGGGGCATTGGTTGCGGCGCTGGATGCCGGCCGGCCCAGTATGGCCGGCGTCGATGTCTATGAGCAGGAGCCGCTGACCGATACCGAAGACCCGCTCATCAATCACCCCAACGCCATCTGCACGCCCCACATCGGCTATGTGACTCGTGAGGAATACGACCTGCAGTTCACCGAGATCTTCGAGCAGATCGAGGCCTTCACCCGAGGCGCGCCGATCAATGTGGTCAACCCTGCAGTGCTGGCCGCAACGCAATAGCCGCCTAGGCTATTCCGGCTGAACGCCGGCGGCGCGGGCGACCGTCTGCCATTGCGGGATCTCCGCGCGCAACCGCTCAACCAGCGCGGTCGGGCCAGTGAGCAGCAACCGCGCACCCAGGCCTGTCATGCGCTGGGCCAAGGGACTATCCGGCGCACGCAGCGGGGTGAGCTGGTCCATCAGCACCCGCACCGCCTCCGGCGGCGTCGCGCGCCCGCCCAGCAGCGCGAACCAGAAGGGCACCGCATAGCCAGGCACCGCTTCGCCCATCGCCGGTACTGCCGGCAAGGCCGGACTGCGCGCCGCAGTCGTGACAGCCAGGGCGCGCATCGTGCCATCCTGCAACTGCCCCTGCGGGATCACCGGATCGCCAATCCACAGATCGATATCACCCGCAAGGATCGCCGGCAGGGACTGGCCGACGCCACGATAGGGTACATGCAAGAGCCGCGTTCCCGTGCGGTCCTGCAACAGCGCCATCGCCAAATGGGTCGAACTGCCGATGCCAGCCGAGCCGAAGCTGATCGCCCCTGGCGCCGCCTTGGCCGCTGCCAGCAGCGCGGCAAAATCCGCGAACGGGGCCTTCGCGCGGCAGCACAACACCAGGCTACTCTCTGAGACCAGGGTCACCGGCACCAGATCGGCGAAGGGATCGAAGCCCGGCTCCTTCATCACCGCCGGCAGGGTGGCGAAGGAGGTGGTGGTGAACAGGAAGGTATGGCCATCCGGGTCGCGCGCCACCACCTGGGTCCCCAGCGCGCTGCCTGCGCCGGGGCGGTTCTCAATGATCACCGGCTGGCCAAGCCGCGGGCTCAGATACTCGGCGATGATCCGCGCCGGGATCTCCTGCGGCCCGCCCGGGGCGAAGGGCGAGACGAAGCGCACCGGCCGGTTCGGCCAAGCCAGCTGGGCTCGTGCCGGGGCGGCGAGCAGGCCGGCCAGCAGGGCGCGGCGCAGGATGGCATGTGGCATGATCGTCTCTCCCTCAGCGCCGAGGGGATACCGCCGGGAGGCCCGCATGCCCATCACCCTGACCCCGATCGGCTTGCTGGAGACCCCATGGGCCAGCCCCGCCGATTGCCCGCGCAATGGCCGCCAGCCCAACCCAGCGCCCGAATGCCGGGCCGTGGTGGCGCCCGACTACCAGGCCGGCCTGGCCGGGCTGGAGGGCTTTTCCCACCTCATCCTGCTCTATTGGCTGGATCAGGCCGGCCCACCCAAGCTGGCTTTCACCCCGCCCTTCGATGGCACGACCCGCGGCGTCTTCGCCAGCCGGGCGCCGACCCGGCCGAACCCGATCGCGCTCTCGGTGGTGCGCTTCCATGGCTTCGCCGCACCCGGCGTGCTGCGGGTGACCAACCTCGATTGCGCGAACGGCACGCCGCTGATCGACATCAAGCCCTATCTGCCAACGACCGATGCCGAGCCCGAGGCCAGCATGGGCTGGCTGGCGCCGCACGCCACGCGGCGGCCCGAATAGCACCCCCCTCCCGCCCACAGGGCGGGGGAAACGGAGGACGGATGCACGGTTTCAAGGAGCGGTGGACGCCCCGGCCGATCGGGAGCGTACCAGGAATAAAAGTCTAGTCCCACGCACCGGCAAAAGCAAGCCGCAAGCGCCACCCGCCCGCTATTAGACCAGCGGGCACCCGCCCTGGGAGAGTGGACGGAACGCCTGTTCGGCCGGTGTCGTCCCAAGCAGCTTGTAGTAGTCGAAGGGCGCCTTCTGCTCCTCGGGTGACTTCACCTGAAACAGGTAGGCGGGGTGCATCTTGCGGCCATCCGCGCGGATGCTGCCGGGGCCGAAGCAGTCATCATCGGTCGGCATCGCCTTCATCCGCGCCATCGTATCCCGCCCGCTGACCTTGGCTTCCGCCGTCCCCATCGCGGCCACCGTCTTCAGGTAGTGCAGCGTCGCCGAATAGCCGCCGGCGTTCATCTGGTTCGGGCAGAAGGCGCCGGTCTTGCCCTTCATCCGCCCCCAGAAGGCGCGGGTGCGGTCGTTCAGATCCCAGTAAAAACTCTCGGTCAGCACCAGCCCCTGCGCCACCGGCAGCCCCATAGTGTGGATATCCGTCAGATAGGCCAGCATCAGCGCGATCTTCATGCCGCGCTTCTGCAAGCCGAATTCCTGCGCCTGCTTTACCGAGTTCACGGTATCCGTCCCGGCATTGGCCAGGCCCAGCACCTTCGCGCCGCTCGCCTGCGCCTGCAGCAGCAGGGCGGAGAAATCCGTGGTCTGCGGGAAGGGATAGCGCGCCGCGCCCAGCACCCGACCGCCTGCCTCGGCGATGAAGCCGGTCGCGTCCTTTTCGATCTGGTGGCCAAAGGCGTAGTCGGCGGTGATGAAGAACCAGCTCTCCCCGCCCGCCTTCACCATCGCCTGGCTGGTCGCTTTGGCCAGCATGTAGGTGTCGTAGGTCCACTGCACCGTGTTCGGGCTGCATTGCGCCCCGGTCAGCGCCGCGGTCGAAGCGCCGGAGGCGAGGAACACCTTATTCTTCTCCCGCGCCACGCCGGAGACCGCCAGCCCGACGGCGGAGTTGTTGCAATCCACCACCGCATCGACATCGCGCTGGTCGAACCACTGCCGCACGGTATTCGCGCCGACATCGGTCTTGTTCTGGTGGTCGGCCTGCAACACCTCCACCTTCAGCCCGGGATAGGCGGCCGTTGCCTCGGCCACGGCCTGATTGACGCAGGCGAGCGTGGTCGGCCCCGACCAGTCCCGATACGGCCCCGAGAAATCCGACAGCACGCCCAGCCGGATGGTGGGCACCCCTTGGGCGCGGCCGCGCCCGGCCGGCAGCACGGCAAGACCGGCGGCGCCGGCGATCAGGTGGCGGCGCGGCAGTTGAAGCGTCATGGCGTGAGCCTCCCGGTCTTTGCCCGATCATGGCCCCCCGGCGCCGCCCCCGCCAAGCCATCCCCGCCGAGGTAGCGGGCCGTCAGATGCGCGGTGAAATCGCCGGGATCGAGCGGCTTGCCGGTGGCGTGGCGCAGCAGATCCTGGAAGCCGAGGCGGCTGCCCTGGCTGTGCACCTGCACCGCCAGCCAGCGCATCAGCGGGGACAGATCGCCCTGCCCCAGCGCCGCATCCAGCCCCGGCACCGCCGCGCGGGCCGCGCGCATCAGCTGCGCCGCCGCCATGGCGCCCAGGGTGTAGCTGGGGAAATAGCCGAAGGCGCCGTCATACCAGTGAATATCCTGCAGGCAGCCGCGGGCGTCATCCGGCGGGGCCAGGCCCAGCAGCGCCACGAACCCCGCATTCCACGCCGCCGGCAGATCCGCGACCTCCAGCTGCCCGCCGATCAGCGCGCGTTCCAGCCGGAAGCGCAGGATGACATGCGCGGGATAGGTCAGCTCATCCGCATCCACGCGGATGAAACCGCGCCCGACATGCCGCCAGAGCCGCGCGAGATTGGCCTGGGCATAGGGCGCGGGGTCGCCGCCGAAGCGGGCGCGCAACTCCCCACCCAGGAAGCCGAGGAAGGCATCGGACCGGCAGGCCTGCATCTCCACGATCAGGCTTTGCGATTCATGCGCGGCCATGCCGGCCGCCGCCCCCACGGGCTGGCGCGCCCAGGCTTCCGGCAGGCCGCGTTCGTACATGGCGTGCCCGGTCTCATGCAGCACGCCCATCAGCGCCTTGCCCACCTCCGCCGCGTCGTAAAAGGTGGTGATCCGCACATCCGTGGGCGTGCCGCCGCAGAAGGGGTGCAGGCTTTCATCCAGCCGCGCATGGCGGAAATCCAGCCCCACCCGCTCGGCCATCGCCCGGGTCAGGACGCGCTGCTGCTCCACCGGGAAAGGGCCTTGCAGCGGTAGCGGTGCCGGACGGGCGGCCTGGATCGCCTCCGCCTTCGGCAGGGCATCGCGCAGGAAGGCCTCATAGGCCGTGAAGATCGGCTCCACCTCGGCCGCCGTCACGCCCTGCTGGTAGCCGGCCATCAGCGCGTCATAGGGATCGAGCCCCAGCGCGGCGCCCAGCGCCTGCGCGCTGTCCCGCTGGCAGCGCACCACCTCGGCCAGCGCGTCCCGCACCAGGGCGAAATCCGACTTGGCTTTGGCCTCCCGCCACAGCGTCTCGCAGGCGGCATTGGCGCGCGCGCTGGCTTCAACCAGCGCGGTCGGCAGGGCGATGGCGCGGGCCTGGGCGCGGCGCATCAGCGTGAGATTGGCGGCATCCCATTCGCCGGACGCTGCCGCCCGGGCCAGATCCTCGGCCAAACCAGGCGCGGTCAGCAGCTCATGCCCCAGGCCGGCGAGCGCGGCGAGCTGTTCGCCGCGCGCCGCCGCGCCGCCGGGCGGCATCATGGCCGAGGCATCCCAGTGGAGCATGGCCGAGGCCTCATCGAGGGCGGCGATGCGGGTGAAGCGGGCTGTTAGGCGGTCATAAGGGGTCATGGCCACCACCTTAAAGCGCGATGCGTTGAGGCGGAATCGCCGAAGGCGCTGAATCGCGCGATCCAACAAAGGCTAGAGCGGGCTGCGTGAACGCATGTGAACGCAGCATGCTCTAGCAGGAAGCGCGGCGGGCGGGCGGGGGCCGTGAAACCGAGGATTTTCCCTTCGGACATCACTTAAGCGGGTTCCGCCCAGCGGGGCAGCGGGCGCCGGCCGACCACGCGGTCCCAGAGCAAGGGCAGGTCCGCGGTCCCCGCAAGGCCCGGCGGCGGACGCCAGGGCAGCCCGGCCGCCAGCGCCGAGACCATCCCCTGCATCAGCCGCTGCCAAGGCCCGTGCAGGCGTTCATCCGGCAGCCAATGCGCCGGCGCCGAGAGCGCGGAATGCGCCCCCAGCCGGCGCGCGGCGGTGACGGCAGCCAGCCCGAGCACCCCGATCGCCCGCCGATAGGCGCAGCAGATCCAATGGGCGAGGCCCTGCAGCAACGGGTCCGCCGCCGCGCCGAGCGCCGCGTGCAGCAGGCGCAGCCAGAGTTTGGCATGCGCCCAGCGGCGATGGGTGCGGCTGACCGTATCCGCCTTGCCCATCGCCTCCGGCAGCGCCCGCCAGGGCGCGCGATAGGGCCCACGCGGCCCCTGCCACTTCAGGGTAACGCCACGAAAGATGGCATCCAGCCGGGCGCGGGGGTCGGCCATGGTCTGGCCATCCGGGCGGCCGCGCAGCGGGCCACGAAAGCCGCAGCCGGAGCCCCAAAGATAGAAAGACAACGCCTCCCACTCCGCATCGCTGAGGGGCTGCCAGGGGCGGGCGGGGATCAGGTTGGGGTCGAGCGGATCGGGCGCGCCCCAATGGGTGCGCGGGGCGTGGCGCTGCGGCCCGCGCCGGCGCGGATTGTGGGGGGCGGCGCGCAGCGGCGGGTCGAGGGTGGTGAAATCGAATTCCGGTTCCCCGGGGGCGAGCGGCGCGGCGGCGGTGGCGTCGGGGGTGGGGAATTTTTTCGGTGGGGCGGGGAGGGTGTTTTGTAAATTCGGCATGGAGGGGGGACTCCGTGGCAAGGTCTGGAATAGTATCCTATTTCTCGCCAAAATTCAAGGGTGGCCCCGCTCGCTGTCCCGCCGCCCTACCCGGACCTACGCCCCCGCCAAAACACCGCCCCCAACACCCCGAGCAGCGCCGCCGCCAGGCCGAACCAGGTAATCGCATAACCCAGATGCGGGTTGTCCGGCCGCGGCATGGCGCGGGCGGGGCTGGGTAGGGCCGCGGCGGGGGCGGTGGGGTCCAGCGCCACCAGGCCGAAGGGCTCGGGCTTGGGCAACTCCAGCGCGGCGGCGATGGCGAGCGGATCAAACAGATAAAAGCGCCGCTCCGCCGGGGTGTCGCTCGGGCTGTTCCAGTCCCGGGTATCGGCGGGGCGGGGATAGCCGATCACCGCAACCTCCCCGCGCGGGCGGTCGAGCGTGCCGCCGGTCTGTGGCGCCCAGCCGCGGTCGACCAGCAAAGGTGGCGCGCCCGGGCGCAGCAGCGGCGTCAGCAGATGGCTGCCGGGGATGCCCTGGCGCACCTCGAAGCCCAGCCGCACCTCCCGCGCATGGTCGAAGGTGCCGGTGACGCGCAGCTTGGCATGAGGCGGGGGGGGTGGCCACCAGCGGGATGGGCGGCGCGGCCTCGGCGATGGTGAGGTCGGCCAGCAGCGCGGTTTTCCAGTGCAGCCGGCGCACCTGCCAACTGCCCAGCGCCAGCAGCGCCGCCAGCACCGGCAGCGCGGCCAGCAGCAGGAACAGGCGACGGCGGCCGCTCATGGCCGGTGCCTATAGGCTAGCCCGATCAGCAAGCCCTTCGCCCAGCGCATGACGAGGATGGCGAGGCCGAGGATCAACAGCGGCCAGATCAGCCCATGCACCCAAAGCGGCGGTTGGTATTTTGCATCGACGACCAGCGCCGCGATCACCGCCAGCGCGCCGACGATGAAAATGCCGGCCACCGCCGGCCCATCCCCGGCGTCCATGGCGGCGAGATCCAGCCCGCAGGCCGGGCAGGCCGGCCGCACGGTCAGCAGGCCGGAAAACAAGGGGCCGTCGCCGCATCGCGGACAACGGCCCCGAAGCGCGGCCGGCAGCAATGCCGCTGGCCCCTTGGTGGCGGGCATCAAAGCTCCATCATCAGACGGATCAACGCCCCGTGACCCTCTAGGTCAAAGATATATGATCCTTCGGATCAACGTCCCATGATCCTCCGGATCAAAGATTTATGATCCTTCGGATCAACGTCCCATGATCCTTCGGATCAACGTCCCATGATCCTTCGGATCAAAGATTTATGATCCTTCGGATCAATGCTGCATGATCTCGCCCGCGCCAAGCACGTAGATGCAGACAAACAGGAACAGCCACACCACGTCGACGAAGTGCCAGTACCAGGCCGCCGCCTCGAAGCCGAAATGGCGTTCCGGCGTGAAGGCGCCGCGGATGGCGCGGATCAGGCAGACCGCGAGGAAGGTGGTGCCAACCATCACGTGAAAGCCGTGAAACCCGGTCGCCAGGAAGAAGGTGGAGGGATAGACGCCACCGGTGAACTTGAACGGCGCTTCCGCGTATTCGATCGCCTGGAGGGTCGAAAACAGCAGGCCCAGCGCGACGGTGATCGCCAGCCCGACGATCAGGCCACGGCGGTCCTTGTTCAGCAGCGCGTGGTGCGCCCAGGTCACGGTGCAGCCGGACAGCAGCAGGATCATGGTGTTGAGGAAGGGCAGGCCGAAGGGGTCGAAGGTGAGCGTGCCCTTGGGCGGCCAGACCGCCGGCGCAACAGCGCCGGAGACCTGGCTCGGATACAGCGCGTAATGGAACCAGGCCCAGAAGAAGGCGACGAAGAACATAACCTCGGATGCGATGAACAGCGTCATGCCATAGCGCAGGCCGATGCGCACGATCGGCGTATGGATGCCGGGCGTGTTGCTTTCCTTCAGCACGTCGCGCCACCAGAAGAACATGGTGGTCAGCACCGCGGCGATGCCGAGGTAGAGCATCCACCAATTCCCGTAATGCGCGCCGAGGATGATCCCCAGCACGAAGGCGCCACCCGAGAAGGCGCCAACCAGCGGCCAGGGGGACGGATCGACCAGGTGGTAGGGGTGCTTGTGCGGCGCGGGCGGCTCGGCGCCGGCCGTCATCTCCATTGGGGTCGCCATCGGGGTCGCCATCTGTCGATCGTATCTCTCTGCGCAGGGGCCCGACACCATGGCGGCGCCAGGATGAGTGCGCTGCATCAATCCCCAAAACCGCCCGCCAATCAACCCCGGCCGTGTGGATTCGCGGCCAGCGCGTGCAGATCGTGCGCGCCCGACGCGGCGCTCAGGCCGCGGGCGGGGTCTCGTAGCCGGCGATCAGCCATTCCGCCGGCTCGGCCAGCGCCTCGCGGTACCAGCGATCAACCAAGGGGTGGGCGCGCGCCGCGGCCATGTAGCGCTGCGTGGTGGCCGAAAGCGGCGGCTGCCAGGTGAGAAAGCGACCGACCACCGGGGCGAACATGGCATCCGCCAGCCCGAATTGGGCGCCGAACAGGAAGGGGCCGCCATGCGCGGCCAGTGCCTCGGCCCAGGCGGCTTCGATCCGGGCGATGTCGGCCAGCGCCTCTGGCGTGCGGCCGAGGCCGGCAAAATCCCGCCCGGCATTGAACCACATGGCCTGACGCAGCCCGCGGAACCCAGCGGCCATCTCCGCCGACAGCGCGCGGGCCTGGGCACGAGCTGGCGCGGCGGCGGGCCAGAGGCCGGGGCGCTGTTCGGCGCAGTATTCGCAGATGGCAAGGCTTTCCCACACCCGCGCGCCGCCATGTTCAAGATAGGGCACGAGGCCGTTCGGGCTGACCGCGCGGATGCCGGGCGTCCCGGTGATGCCGGGGCCGCGGACGAACGGGATCACTACCTCCGTCACCTCCAGCCCCGCCAGATGCACCGCCAGCCAGCCCCGCAGGGACCAGGAGGAATAGCGCTTATTGCCGATATACAGGCGGCCTTGGGCCATGGGTTTCTCCCTTCCGAGATGGGTGTCTTATTCATCCGGCCGGCCGCGCCGCATGCGGCCGCGGCTGAGTTCGGTCACCACACCATGCAGCGTGCGCAACTCCTGTTCCGTCACCTCGCCGCGTTCAAACCAGTGGCGGAGGTTGCGGACCATGCCGGGGCGCTTGGGCGCGTGATCGAGGAAGCCGCTGGCGTCCAACTCCCCCACCAACCGGTCGAGAAAGCCTTCCAGCTCGCCCTTGGTGGCGATCCGCGTCGCATGGGTCTGCAGCTGGCGTGGCGGGGTCGGCTCGGCGGCGGTCCACCATTCATAGGCCAGGATCATCGCCGCCTGGGCGAGGTTGAGCGACATATGCGCGGGGTTCAGCGGGTAGCGCACCAGCGTATCGGCGCAGGCGATATCCTCGTTTTCCAGCCCCGCCCGCTCGGGCCCGAACAGCACGGCCGCGCGCAGTCCACGGGCATTGATGGCGCGCAGATCCTCGGCCGCGGCGCGCGCGGTCCGCAGCGGGATGACGATGTGCCGTTGCCGCGGACAGGTGGCGAGCACGCGCTGGCAATCCGCGACGGCGCTCGACGTGTCCGGGAAGACCTCCGCCGCATTCAGGATGGCGTCCGCCCCGGAGGCGACGCGCCAGGCGCGGTCCTGCGGCCAGCCATCGCGCGGCGCGACGAGGCGCAGATGGAACAGGCCACCATTGGCCATGGCGCGGGCAACGGCGCCGATATTGTCGGCCAGCTGCGGCCGCACCAGAACGATGATCGGGCTTTCCCCGGGTGGCGGGGTCAGCGCGGCGGCTGGCTTGCTCCCGCGCGTCCAGGCCTCTGGCAACAGCCGCAGCGCGCCGAGGGCGAAGGCAAGGCCCGGGTGCAGCCGCCAGCCGGCAGGCGTCGCCGCCGCCAGCAGCGCCAGCGGCTCCTCCGGCACGGCTTGGTCAAGGGCTGCGGCGAGTTCCACCGCCAGCGCCCGATAGGCCGCGATCGGCTGGCCGGTGGCGGCAGCGAGCGTCGCCGCCGCCGCCGTACAACCCGGCGCGTCCAAATGCGCCCGCAGCCAGGCGCGCTTGGCATCCGTCAGGGCGATGCGATGCAGCGCATCGAGAAACGCTTCCGGGCTCTCATTCACCCCGCCGGCTTACCGCCTGCTCACTCCGGCAGGAAGTCGGGCACCGAGAAGTAGCGCTCGCCGGTGTCATAGTTGAAGCCGAGCACCCGGCTGCCGGCCGGCAGTTCGGGCAGCTTCTGGGCGATGGCGGCGAGCGTGGCACCGGAGGAGATACCGACCAGGATGCCCTCCTCCCGCGCCGAGCGGCGGGCATAGTCTTTGGACGCATCCGCCCCCACCTGGATGACACCATCGAGCACCGTGGTGTCCAGATTGGCCGGCACGAAACCGGCGCCGATGCCCTGGATCGGGTGCGGTGAAGGTTGCCCGCCGGAGATGACCGGAGAGGCGCTGGGCTCCACCGCGAAGACCTTCAGCTGCGGCCACTTCGCCTTGAGCACGCGGCCGCAGCCGGTGATATGCCCGCCAGTGCCGACGCCGGTGATCAGCGCATCAAGCCCTTCGGGGAAATCTGCGATGATTTCCTGCGCCGTGGTGCGGGCATGGATCTCGATATTGGCCGGGTTCTCGAATTGCTGGGGAATCCAGGCGCCGGGCGTCGCCGCACGGAGTTCCTCGGCGCGGGCGATGGCGCCCTTCATGCCCTTCTCCCGCGGCGTCAGGTCGAAGTCGGCGCCATAGGCCTTCATCAGCCGGCGGCGCTCGATCGACATGCTCTCCGGCATCACCAGAATAAGCTTATAGCCCTTCACCGCCGCGGCGATGGCAAGGCCAATGCCGGTATTGCCCGAGGTGGGCTCGATGATAACGCCGCCAGGCTTGAGCTGGCCGGCGCGCTCGGCCGCCTCGATCATGGCGACGCCGATGCGGTCCTTGATGGAACCGCCCGGATTGGCGCGTTCCAGCTTGATCCACACCTCGGCGGCCCCAAACAGCCGGTTCATGCGGACCGAAGGCGTATTGCCGATGGTGGCCAGGATGGTGTCGAAGCGCATGCGTGCTCACTCCCCCGCATTCGGACGCCAAAATCACGCCCTGCATCTGTGGATTTTCCTATTCTACGCTCATGCCCGGGTATCTTCCAGACCCATTCCGAGCCGGCGGGCCATCCGCCGGGGCATGGCGTGGGGCGGCGGGCAAAAGAAAAGGGGCCGGCAAGCCGGCCCCTTTCCCGTATCGCGCGGGGAACCCGTGCTTACTTCAGGATGATTTCGGCACGGCGGTTCTGCGGCTCACGAACACCGGGGCCGGTCGCCACGAGGGGGCGGCTGAAGCCATAGCCGGTGACGCCGATTTCGCTGCGCGGCACGCCGCGGCGGACGAGTTCGGCGGCGACGGTTTCGGCGCGCAGCATCGACAGGCGCTGGTTGTAGGCCGCGGTGCCGGTGTTGTCGGTGTGGCCGGCAACCTCGATCCGGGTGGTGCCGGTGGTCTTCGCGGACTGGGCGGCTTCGGCGATGATCTGCCGGGCGCGCTCGGTCAGGTTGTGCTTGTTCCAGTCAAAGAAGACCAGGTAGGTTTTGGCCGCAGCGGCCACGGCGGCCACCGGGATAATCGCCGGGACCGGCGCGTTGAAGGCGTAGCGCAGGCCGAACAGCAACGAGGCGTTGTTGTTGAAGCCCTTGATCGAGCCGCTTGCCAGGGTGACGTTGTTCGCCACCAGCGAGCTGTCATACTTCGGCCGCTGCGTGCCGAAATACCGGCCCTCGGCGGTCGCGTAGAGGCCCGGGACGCTCTCGATCGGGAAGGCGGCGCCCAGCATCGCCTGGTAGGCGAACATGGTCGAGGAGCTGTTGCCGTCCAGGCCGAGGATGGCGTTGCCGCCATTCGTCACGTAGCCGACGTTGTTCCGCGCGATCGAGGTGAAGCCAACACCGATACCGGCGCCGACATACGGAATGATCCACGGCGCTTCGGCGATGTGGATGTCGTACAGCGCATTGACCATGACGGCTGGCGTCTGCTGCGTGCCGCTCGGGTTGGTCGCCGCATTGGCGGTCGAGCCGGAACCGATGAAGGTGCCGTTGTGATAGGCGTTGAAGCCCGAAATCGTCTTGAAGTTATTCCCGCGATAGCTGCCCTCAAGCTCGGCGCGGAGGCCGTTGCCGAAGCCCCAGCCCAAAGCGAGACCGCCGGCCATGCCGATGTTGAAGTTCGCCTTGCCCGAGGAGACCGAATAGCCGTTGTTGGACAGCCGCGTTCCGAGGCTGGTCTGCGGATGCAGCTCATAGCCCATCAGCCAGTTCGGACCGACATTGCCGGCGATGTAGAGGCCGGTGGTCGGGATCGCGGACCAGGAGGCCATGTTGGCCGTGGTCCCATAGCCCGTCGGCGCTGCGCCATAAGCATTGGACGCGGTGCCGTAGGCGTTCGACGCGGTCTGCGCCGCGGCCGGCAGCGCCAGGGCAACGCCAGCGATCCCCGCCAGCAAAGCCACGCGCCGCGACCAGGTGTGAATGGTCGACATTGAATATCCCTCCGTTCCAGACACGCACCGCAACCTGACCGCTGGCCCGAAGGTCGAGCCCGCACGGGTCCCAGGCGAAACACGCATCGTCTTGCTTCATTTAGCGCAACAACTTCGCGTGCGCACCTCGCGTTGCGGTGAAGATGTGTTTAACCTCCGGACTGTGGCCTGATTACTACAGCCGATCACAAAGCGTCGATCCGGTGGGCATCAGCGCCCTGTGTTGGCCGCCGGCGCCGCTCTGACCTCGGCCGATTCCTCAGCGTCCCGCCACATAAGCCTCGGCATCCGGCGCCAGCAGGAAGCGCTCGGCGACCAGCGCCGCGGCGGCTGCGCTGAGCGCCGTCCGCCGCGCCGCGGCCGAGGCATATCGCGCAGCGAGGCTTGGCCGGGGGTCCCCGGCCCGCTCCGCCTCGGTCGCCGCGAAGGGCAGGAAGCTCCCCTCCCGGTCGCACAACTCCCCCTCCAGCCCCGGCGCGGCGTAAAGGTTCCAGCCGGTATAAGTGCCCCCTGGCACGGCGATCGGCGGCAGCCGCACCCCCGCCCGCTCATTGCCATCGGCATCCACCGCCGGGACCAGCGGCCGCCAGCCGGCTGCAGCATGCCGGCCGGCCACCCAATCCGCCACCGGGGCGATCGGCGTCACCCCGCCTGGCAGCGCCACGCCGGGGATTCTGGGGAATCCCGCAAGCACCGTCTCCGCCGGCACCAGCGTACCGTCGGCGAGGCGCGGAATGCGCGAGGGCGGCGGCGGCGTGCCCTGCTCAACCCACGCCTCCAGCGCCGCCATCAGCGCCCGCAGCAGGGGCGAGGCGGAGTTGGGGTTGTTCAGGTTGCGGGCATTGCCGCGTTCGGTCGTGGCGCCGAACCGCCCGCCATGCTTGGTGCCGGCGCAAAGATACATCCGATGGTTCGGCAGATCCGGCAGGTCGGCCGTGCCGGCCGGGTCGGTATGGATCAGCGAGGCACCCTTCTGCCAATACTCGGTCGAGGTATTTACCTCGATCAGCTTCGGGTCGGTCGCGGGGTCGCGCAGCAGCGCATCGGTCTGGCCGCCATGCGGGTCGGTGCACCGGGCGGCGGCCATCGGGAACCAGACCTCCGGGTGGGCATGGTCCTCATGCCAGCAGGCGGTACGGTCGGGTTGGGCGAAGCGTTCATTGATGAAGACCCGCCCGGCGCCGGCCACATGCGTCAGCACACCATCCAGCACCCGTCGCCCCGCGAGATCGGCATTCATGCCGAGATCGAGGAAATGCCGCAGGAACCGCCCCGCCTGGCTGATGCCGAGGGCGAAGACGCTGCGCACTGGGGCGCCACCGCCCAGCACCGGTGGCGCCGCATGCCGCAGCCAGGACAGCAGGTCGCGCGTCGCGGCATAGGCGGCGCCGAGCGGGCGAGCGCCCTTGGCGAGGTAGGTGAACTCGTAGATCGAGCCGGGCTCGAAGGGCGTGCCGGCTGGCTCCAGGCGGATCGCCCGCTCGCCCTCGAAGGCGAAGGCGACGGGGCGGGGCGCATCACCACGGCAGCGGCGCACGGTCAGCTGCGCGCCAGCGGGGTCGAGGGCGGCGGCTGGGGAGGAGAGCGGCGCGGTTGGCCGGTCCTTCGGCGTGATGCGGGTGCCGAAGACGAACTCGTCCCGCACCCTGCCGGTGACGCCTGCCAGCACCGGCAGGGCGATCCGCAGCCCGTCATTGCCGCGCGGCGCCTCCGGGTCCCAGCCCGACCAGACCACGCTGGTCCCGGCGGCCAGCGGCAAGGCGAGGCCAACAGCGCCAGCGGTCCGCACCGCGTTGAGCTCGGGCTGCCCGGCCGGGGCTTCATAGACATTGCCGAAGCTCATCTTGCGGCCGCGATTGGTCACGTCGAACAGCAAGCGGCCATTGCCGCGATGCGGGTCGGCCGGGCGGAGCATGACAAGCTCGATCGCGTATTCGACGAGGCCGGCGGCATTGCGCGGCGCCAGGGCGAGATCGGCGATGCCGGCATTGCGCGGCGCGGCCGGGTCGATCGCCCCGCGCGCGGTGCCGGCGATGCGGAGATAGGGGCCGGCGCCAAAATCCTGGCCGCTGGCGAAGGCCTCCACGCTGGTAATCTCAAACCCTGCGATGCCCGCTTCGGCCATGACCCTGCCCTCCCTTGCGCGGCAGGGTATGCGGCCGTGCTCAGACGGGCAATTCCAGCGGCAGGCCGACATAGTTCTCGGCCAGCGTCATCGCCCCGGCCGGCGAGCGGCAGATGTAGTCAAGCTCGGCGACCCGGACCTTATGCTCGAAGGGGTCCTCGTGGTCGAAGCGATGCAGCAGCGAGGTCATCCACCAGGAGAAGCGCTGCGCATTCCAGACCCGACGCAAGGCGATGGTCGAATAGGCGTCGAGCAGCCCCTCCCCCCGGCCGGCGTAGAAGGCTTCGATCGCCAAAGCGAGCACGCGGATATCGGCGATCGCCAAATTCATGCCCTTGGCGCCGGTGGGCGGGACGATATGCGCCGCATCGCCAGCCAGGAACAGCCGGCCATGGCGCATCGGCTCGGTGACGAAGCTGCGCATCGCGGTGATGCCCCGCTGGCGGATCGGTCCCTCGTTGATCTGTCGGGCGCCGTCATGGCGCGCCATGCGGGCGTGCAGCTCGGCCCAGATGCGATCATCGGACCAGGCGGCGATGTTCTCCTCCGGCGCCACTTGCAGATAGTGGCGGGACAGGGTGGGGCTGCGCATGGTCGCCAGCGCGAAGCCGCGTTCGTGCCGGGCGTAGATCAGCTCATGCGCCGCCGGCGGGGCGGCGGCGAGGATGCCCAGCCAGGCAAAGGGATAGACGCGGTCATAAGTCGTGAGCCGCGCCGGCGGGATGGCGCCGCGGCACATCCCGTGGAAGCCGTCGCAGCCGGCGATCAGGTCGCACTCCACGGAATGTTCGGCGTCCGCCGATTGATAGGTGATGCGCGGGCGCGGATCGTCGAGCCCGGAGAGGGCAATGCCCTCGGCTTCGAACAGCAGCGGCAGTCCAGCAGCGAGGCGAGCGGCGATGAGATCCTTCACCACCTCCTGCTGCCCGTAGATGGTGACCCGCTTGCCGGTCAGGCCGTGCAGGTCGATGCGGTGCCCCTCGCCGTCGAAGCGCAGCTCCACCCCATCATGAAACATGCCCTCGCGCCGCAGCCGCTCGCCGAGGCCGGTTTCCGTCAAGATATCGACAGCGTGCTGTTCCAGCAGGCCCGCACGAATTCGTTCCTCGACATAGGTTCGGGAACATGTCTCGATAACCACGCTGTCGATGCCCGCGCGGTGCAACAGATGAGCGAGCAGAAGCCCGGCGGGGCCGGCACCGATGATCCCGACCTGCGTACGCATGGGCTGCCTCCGATGCAGCGGGATCGGTCTTCGCAAGACCACCCGCAATAAGTACGCGGCTTACTACACTATGGCACAAAACAATCGTTCGAGTGATAGTGCGCCCGCGACGTCGATTCGTAGGCGCGAATCGGCCTTAGGACGAGAGGCCCGGCTGGGAGACTAGGAATGGCAATGCAGTTTTATGATTTGGCCGGTGCCGATCCCTTGGTGCGGTTCAGTCCCTATTGCTGGCGTATCCGCATGGCGCTGGCCCATAAGGGCCTGGATGCCGAAACCATTCCCTGGCGCTTCAGCGAAAAGGCGGCGCTTGCCTTCTCGGGTCAATCGCTGGTGCCCGTGCTGGTCGATGGCAAGAAGATCATCAGCGATAGCTGGACGATCGCCGAACATCTGGAAGATGCCTACCCCAGCCGCCCGCCGCTGTTCGAAGGCGATACCGCCCGCGCATTGACCCGCTTCGTCAACGCCTGGACCGACAGCGTCGTGCATCCCCTGGTCGCGCGCCTGGTGGTGCGGGACATCCTCGACGTGCTGGGCCCGGAGGATCAGGCCTATTTCCGCCAGAGCCGCGAGGCACGCTTAGGCGCGACGTTGGAGGCCTTCGTTGCCGACCGTGACACGCATCTGGCCGCCTTCCGCCGTACCCTACAGCCGGCCCGCCTGACCCTGCAGACGCAGCCCTTCCTGGCGGGGCCGGAGCCGGGCTACGCCGATTACATCCTGTTCGGCGCCTTCCAATGGGCCCGCAGCGTCTCCCCGCTGCACCTGCTGGAGGCGGCGGACCCGGTCCATGCTTGGCGCGAACAAATGCTCGACCTGTTCGGTGGGCTTGCGCGCAGCGCCAAGGGGTACGAGGTTTAGCCCTTGGCGTGAGAGGGGCTGGCGATGGACGGGCAGCAAGCAGGCGGGCAGGTTTCGCGGATCGACGTCGTCTCGGACGCCATCTGCCCCTGGTGCTGGGTCGGCAAGCGGAACCTGGATGGCGCGCTGGCGATCCTGGCGGCCGAAGGCGAACACTTCGCCGTGCATTGGCGGCCCTATCAACTCAACCCCGAAATGCCGCGCGAGGGGGTGGAGCGGGCTGCCTATCGCGCCGCCAAATTCGGCAGCCTGGAACGTTCGCGGGACGCCGATGCCCGCGTCGCGCAGGCCGGTGCAGCCGCTGGGCTCACCTTCCGCCACGACCTGATGCAGCGCACGCCGAACACCATCGACGCGCATCGGCTGATCCGTATGGCCGGCGAAGCCGGCTGTCAGGACGCTGTGGTGGAGCGGCTGTTCCGCGCCTATTTCCAGGAAGGCCGGGATGTCGGCGCGCAGGCCGCATTGGCCGAGTTGGCCGGGGAAGCCGGGCTCGACCCAGCGGCGGTTGCC
>CAITYE010000105.1 GCA_903896535.1 uncultured Paracraurococcus sp. | reverse complement strand
TGCTTCACCGTCTGGGCCAACCTGTTCGGTCATGGCCGGCTGGCGGCGGGGGAGACCGTGCTGATCCATGGCGGCACCTCCGGCATTGGCGTCACCGCCATCCAACTGGCCAAGGCGTTTGGCGCGAAGGTGATCGCCACGGCCGGCAGCGCTGAGAAATGCGCGGCGATGACCGCGCTCGGCGCCGATCGTGCGGTGAACTACCGCGAGGAGGATTTCGTCGCGGCGGTGAAGGAGGCCACCGGCGGCAAGCTGGCCGATGTCGTGCTCGACATGGTCGGCGCCGCCTATTTCAACCGCAACCTGCGCTGCCTCGCGCTGGATGGGCGGCTGGTGCTGATCGCCTTCCTCGGCGGTTTCGAGGTGGAGAAGGCCGATCTGCGGCCGGTGATGACGCGCCGGCTGACGGTAACCGGCAGCACCATGCGGCCGCGCACCACTGCCGAGAAGGGCGCCATCGCCAAGGCGCTGTATGAGAAGGTCTGGCCGCTGCTGGCTGCTGGGCGCTGCGCGCCGCCGATCCATGCGACCTTCCCGCTGGCCGAAGCGGCGCAGGCGCATGCGCTGATGGAGAGCAGCGCGCATATCGGCAAGATCATGCTGCGGGTGGCGGAGTGAGCTCGGGGTCTTGAACGCGGAGGGGCTGCGCTACCTCGCCCTTTCCGTGGTGTTGTTCGGCGGCATCTGGCCGGTGACCAAGGCGGCGCTGGCGCATGCGACGCCGCTCTGGTTCGCGACCAGCCGGGCGGGGCTGGCCTGCCTCGTCTCGGTGCTGCTGCTGGCCGTGCTCGGCCGGCTGCGCTGGCCGCGGCCGGCGGATTGGCCGACGGTCTGGGCGCTGGGCCTGCTGCAACTCGGCGGCTTCTTCGCGCTCAGTCACCTGGCGCTGGCTTACGTGCCGGCGGGGCGGACGGCGATCCTCGCCAATGTCACGGTGTTCTGGCTGATCCCGCTGTCGATGCTGGTGTTCGGTGAAAGGGTCTCGCCGCGGCAATGGCTGGCGGTGGGCGCGGGGCTGGCGGGCGTCGTGCTGCTGATGCAGCCCTGGGCGCTGGCCGGGCAGGGGCGGGCGGCGCTGCCGGGCTATGCCATGCTATTGTTCTGCAGCCTGTTCTGGAGCCTCGCCATTCTGGTGACCCGGCGCTGGCGGCCGGAATCGAGTATCTTGCAATTGCTGCCATTCGCCTTCGGCATCGCTGCCGTGTGCCTGGCGGGCCTGGCGGTCTGGCGGGAGCCGGCGGGCGGCATCGGCCGCGAAGTGCTGTGGCATGTGCTGTTCATTGGCTGCATCGCCGCCCCCTTGGGCACCTGGGGCACGGTGGAGGCGGGCCGGCGGCTATCGGGCACCATGGCCTCGGTCGGCTTCCTGATGGTGCCGCTGCTGGGCGTGACCATCGCCACGTTCTGGCTGGGGGAGCCGGTCGGTTGGGACCTGTTCGGCGGGGGGCTGTTGATCGCGGCGAGCGTCGCGCTGGTAGCGCGCGGGACATAGTCGCTGGTAGCGCGCTATTCGCCCGCCTTGGCCGGCCGCCCCATCGCCTCCATCGCGCGGCGGATGGTCACCGCCTCGCTCGCTTCGTCCAGCGCCACATCGGCATAGGACAGGATCGCCCCTGCCCGCACCGGTCGGGTCAGCCGCACGCCATGCGCCAGGCCGATCGGCAGCGCGCCATGCGCCAGGGACCGCGCCGCCGGGATGCACTTGCCCCAGACCATCGCCCCGCCCTCGCCATCCAGCACCTCGCCCACGCCAAGGTCGCGCTTGGCGGTCGCCGCGACATCGCCCGACCAGGTCTCGCCGCAGCCGGTCGGCTCCCCCCGCAGCGCCGCGCTGGCCACGGAGACGCCGAGTTCGAGGCCGATGAAATGGTAGGGCCGCCACAGCGCGGCGTAGCGGCCGGAAGGATCGGTCGCCACGCCGTATTCGGCAAAGCAGCGCCGGATATAATCGGTCTCGCCCTC
>CAITYE010000104.1 GCA_903896535.1 uncultured Paracraurococcus sp. | reverse complement strand
GGACGTTGTCGATGTAGGCGGCGCCGCGATAACCCTTCGGCACGACAAACTCCAGCACGGCCCCGGTCGCGGAAGTCACCTGATCCTTCGGAGTGTATATGGCCCTGAACTTTTCTGCGATCGCCGGGTTGATGGTCGTTGAGGTGAAGCCCTTCTCGTGGATTTCATCACCGGGCTTGAGGGTGGCCAAGTGATCCGCGAAATCGTCGCTGAGGCCGCGCCAGACCTTCAAGGTGTCAGGCGCTTTAGCGCGAGCCAGGGCAGCCGCCAGATTGGCATTGTCAACCGCGAACTCCGCATCCCCGGTGTGGAGGCCGCGCATCTCTCTGTTCATAAGGCTAGAGTGGGCTGCGTGAACGCATGTGAACGCGGCCTGCTCTAATTAGGTGGGCCATCCACCGCAGTGGAGGCACCGCTTGGCCGCGTTATCACGGAGCCGGCGTGAAGCGGGCCAGCCGGACGGCGGTTTGGCCGGCCAGGGCGCGCAGCCCGGGCATGACCAGCAGGCAGTCATCGTGCGGGGTGCGGATTTCCCGTTCGCCATCGAGCGCGATGAGCGTGTTGCGCGCCTCGATCACGTCGCCACCGCGCCAGGGGCGCAGAAAGACGAAGCCGCTGGTCTTGGCCGTGATCGTCGTCGTCACCTCAGCGAAGCGCGCGGCTCGTCCACTGGTTGGGGTGGGCGGCAGCAGCGGGTCCTGGGGCCCGATCATCCCCAGTTGGCGCAGCAATGTCGTGGCCGCCGCTTCCATCGTGGCGATCGTCGCCGGCTCCCAATGCCCGCCGGCCTCGATCAGCATCGCCATCCGTCCCGGCGCGTGCAGGGGCGGATAATCGATCAGCCGGCGGCCATCGAGATGGCCGTGATCGACGACGACGAGCGGTGGTACGCCAAGCCCAAGTGCCAGCCGCGCCGCCGGCCGGGATTGCCCGACCAGCAGCAGCGGGTCGGAGGGCCAGAGCATCGAGTGCAGGTCGAACACAACATCGGCTGATTCGATAACCGGCAGCAGGGTACGGGCGCGGCGCAATTCGACCGAGCGGCGCCCGCTCGTCAAGGTTTCAGGATCCCAGAGCCGGTTGAGATCCTCGTCGATGAAGCGGCTGGCCGTCGGGTCCGCGGGATCAAAGCCGAGCAGCGCGTCGATATTGCCGAATGCCAGCGTCAGCCGGCCGCACCGCGGGCGCAGCCCGCCGCAGAGCCAGCGTTCCAGCAGGACCGCACCGGCAATCTCGTTGCCGTGGATCGCCGCGGTGATGACCACATGCGGGCCAGGCGCTGCCGCCGGGAAGCTCCAAACGCCGCGCAACACGTTACCCTCGACCCAGGGGGCGAGATCGGGCAGCGCAATCCCAACCGGGAGTTCGGGCACGACAGGATGGGCGCGTAACGGCAGGTTCCGCATCCCCTCAGCAGTCGTGCGGGCGCGCATTGCGCGACCCGGCCATGTTGGACATGCAAAAGCCTCCTCGCCGCAGTTTATACGGCGCTGCGGCGGCGGCAATCCGGCACGGCGATTACGGCGCGACCATCCGGGTGGCCCAAGCACAATACCGATCGACGGAGGCGGAGAGCGCGGCTTTCGCGCCATGCGGGATTTCGCGCTCGTGGAAGGCGCCATAGATGGCGTCGAATTCCAGATCGGCACAGCGCGCGGCAATGCGCCGCACTTCCTCGGGCGGCAGCGGGATCAAGCAGGGGTAGCTGCGCATGAAGCCGAGATGCTTGCGATCCGGCATCACCTGCAGGATATCGCCCGACAGCAACGCGCCCGCACCGGCCCGCCAATGCGCGACTGCGCCGCCGGCGAAGTGCCCGCCCAGGCGATGCAGCGTGAGGTCGGGCAGCAGCGTCTGTTCCGCGCCGTCCCAGAAGCGCAGGCAGGGATCGGGCCGCGTCACATGTGCCCGGTCGGCGGCGTGCAGCCAGACCGGCGCGCCGAAGGCGTGGCCCCATTCGACCATCGTCGAATAGTAATGCGGGTGGGAGAGCGCGATGCCGGCCAGCCCGCCCAGCGCCTGGATAATGGCGATCGTCGCGTCATCCAGCAGCGCGATGCAGTCCCAAAGGATATTCCCCGCCGGCGTCCGCACCAGCAGCGCCCGCTGGTCGATCCCCACCGCCGGGACGCTGCGGATGGCATAGAGATCCGGCGCCAGGACCCGCCAGGTATTGGCATGCCCCGCCTGCAGCGCCGCCAGCGTCGTCCACTGCTGGCCGCGTGCCGGGACGTACTGCCGTTCATCCTCGCAGATCGGGCAGTGCGCCGGGGGTGCCGGGCTATCGGGGAACTGGATCGAACAGGTCTGGCAAAGGAAGCGGGGCATGGGGCTCACCCCCCCTGCTTCGCCCGTTGCTCCGCCACCAGCCGCTCCAGCGTCGCCAGATCCACCGCGCCGGGGATCAGCGTCTCGCCAATCAGCATGGCCGGCGTGCCCTGGATATGCAGCGCCTCGGCCAGGTCCCGGTTGGTTTGCAGCCGCCGGGCAATCGCCGGGTCGTCCATCTCCCGCCGCAGCCGCGCCCAATCGAGGCCCAGGCGCTCCGCCTCGCGCTTCAGCACCGGCTCGGTCGGCTCCTCCCGCAGGCCGAGCAGCGCGGTATAAAGCTCGGCGTATTTCCCCTGCGCCTGGGCGGCCAGCAGGGCGCGGCTCGCCAACATGCTGTTCGGGCCGAGGATGGGCAGATCCTTCAGCACCAGCCGCACATCGCGCTGCCGGCGCAGCAACTGGTCGAGCGCCGGCTGC
>CAITYE010000103.1 GCA_903896535.1 uncultured Paracraurococcus sp. | reverse complement strand
TCGGCTCGTTGAACTCGGACCGGGCGATGCCGTCGCCGTGCTCACCGCTGTGCGAGCCCTTGTATTCCCGGACCAGCGCGAAGCACTGCTCCGCGATCGCGCGCATTTTCCGGACATCCTCGCCGTTCTTCATGTTCAGGACAGGGCGGACATGCAGGCAGCCGACGGAGGCATGGGCGTACCAGGTGCCCTTGGTCCCGTGCGCGGCGAACACCTCGTTCAGGCGTTCGGTATAGTCGGCGAGGTCGGGCAGCGCGACGGCGCAATCCTCGATGAAGGAGACCGGCTTCCCGTCGCCCTTCATGCTCATCATGATGTTAAGCCCGGCCTCGCGCACCTCGGCGATCGCCGCCTGGAAGCCGGCCTCGGTCGCCCGCACCACCTGACCGGGCAGGCCGAGATCGCCCATCATCTCCTCAAGCTGGTCCAGCTTGGCCAGCAGCGGCCCGTCGGCCTCGCCGTGGAACTCGACGATCAGCAGGCTGTCGGGCTCGCCGATCAGCATGCGGTCGATGGTCGGCTGGAACATCGCGATGGACCGCCCGAGATCGATCATGGTGCGATCGACCAGCTCCACCGCCTCCGGGTCCAGCGTGACCAGGTGCTGGGAGGCTGCCATGGCTTGGCGAAAGCTGGGGAACTGGCAGATGCCCAGCACCTTGCGCGGCTTGATGGGCCAGAGCTTGAGGTCGAGGGCGGCGGAGAAGGCCAGCGTCCCCTCGCTGCCGACCAGCAGCCGGGCGAGGTTGCCCCGCCCGGCCGCCCGCGCGGCGGGTGTCAGCGCTTCGATGTTATAGCCGCCGACGCGGCGGAGCTGTTCCGGGAAACGGGCCGCGATCTCATCCGCCTCCCGCGCACCCAGGGCGCGCAGGCGCTGGATCAGCTCGGCGATGCCGGGCGGGAGGGCGGCGCCGAGATTGTCCGGCAGATTGCCGAAGCCGAAGCGGCTGCCATCGGCCAGCAGCGCGTCGATCGCGAGCACGTTATCGGCCATCAGCCCGTAGCGGATGGACTTGCTGCCGCAGGAATTATTCGCGGCCATGCCGCCGATGGTGCAGCGCTGCCAAGTGGAGGGATCGACCGGGAAGAACAGCCCCTGGGGGCGCAGCGCGTCGTTCAGCGCGCCAAGCGTGATGCCGGGGGCGACGCGGGCGGTCCGTGCCGCGGCATCGATAACCTGGACGTCGCGCAGGTATTTCGTGCAGTCGATCACCAGGGCGCGATTGACCGTCTGGCCACATTGGCTGGTGCCGCCCCCGCGCGGCAACACCGGAATGCCGGCTTCCCGGCAGAGGGTCATTGCTGCCGCGACGTCGGTGATGGTGCGGGGCACCAGAACGCCGACGGGCTCGATCTGGTAAATGCTGGCATCGGTGGCGTAGCGGCCGCGATCGGCGGCGGTCCACAGCACCTCGCCCTCGGTTTCGCGGCGCAGCCGTTCAGCCAGCCGGGAATCGCCGATACGGTCGTGCGGAATGGCAAAAGCGTTCATCCCGGCTCATTGGCACAATAGCTGCGATCTGCAATAGCGCCGGGCGGAAGGGATACAGCGCATGGCCTATTACCAGTCGAAGCCGGTCTCGGGCCGGCATTTCCTGCAAATCCCAGGACCCTCGAACACGCCCGACCGGGTGCTGCGGGCCATGGACAATCCCACCATGGACCATCGCGGCCCGGATTTCGGCGCCTTCGTCCTGCAGTTGCAGCCGAAGCTGCGGCAGGTCTTCCGCACTGCCGGGCCGGTCGTGATCTATCCCGGCAGTGGCACCGGTGCCTGGGAAGCGGCGCTGGCCAATACGCTTTCGCCCGGCGATCGGGTGCTGATGAGTGAGACCGGCTGGTTCGCGCATCTCTGGCAGGAACTTGCCCAGAAGCTCGGCCTGAAGCCGGAGCTGATCGAGACGGACTGGCGGCGTGGCGCCGATCCGGCGGCGATCGGCGCGGTGCTGGCGGGCGATAAGGCGCATGTCATCAAGGCCGTCTGCGTGGTGCACAACGAAACCAGCACCGGCGCCACCTCACGCATCGCAGAGGTGCGGGCGGCGATCGATGCCGCCAAGCATCCGGCGCTGCTACTGGTCGATACCATCAGCGGCCTTGGCTCGCTGGATTACCGGCACGATGAATGGGGCGTCGATGTCACCATCGCCGGCAGCCAGAAAGGCATGATGCTGCCGCCCGGCCTTGGCTTCAACGCCGTCTCGGCCAAGGCGCTGGCGGCCTGTGAGGCGTCGACCATGCCGCGCAGCTACTGGGACTGGCGGCCGCAGATCGCTTCCAACAAGACCGGCTACTTCCCCTCCACCCCGGCGACCAACCTGCTCTATGGCCTGGACGCGGCCTGCGACATGCTGCTGGAGGAGGGGCTGGAGAACGTCTTCGCCCGGCATGACCGCTATGCGGAGGCGACGCGCCGCGCGGTGCGGCATTGGGGGCTGGAGATCCAGGTTGAGGACCCCCGGCACTATTCCTCGGTGGTGACGGCGGTGCGGCTGCCGGAAGGGCACAGCGCCAATGCGCTCCGCACGACCATCCTCGACAAGTTCAACATGTCGCTCGGCAACGGCCTTGGCCGCTTGAACGACCGGGTGTTTCGGATCGGCCATCTCGGCGATTTCGGGCCGCTGCAACTGGTGGGCACGCTGGGTGGGGTGGAGATGGGGCTTGCCGCCGCCGGCGTACCGCACAAGCCGGGCGGGGTCGTCGCGGCGATGGGTTATCTGAACGGCAACGCCTGAGGCGCGGGCCCGACGGCATCGCGCCTGGCGACTGGTAGAAAACCCGCACGACGGGGGGGAGGGGCGCGATGGAGCCGTTCATCAAGACGATCAACCAGGTCGGCATCGTGGTGCGCGATCTGGACCGGGCGCTGGAGCACTACACGCATCGGCTGGGCATCGGGCCGTGGCGGGTGACCACCTACGCCCCGCCGCGCCTGACCCAGACGACGCTGCGCGGCCAGCCGGCGCGCTACGGCATGAAGCTCGCCCTCTGCTGGACCGAGGCGATGTGCTGGGAGCTGATCGAGCCGCTGGAAGGGCCTTCGATCTACACCGAGTTCCTCGATGCCCATGGCGAGGGCATCCACCATGTCATGGTCGATTGCGGCACCCGCACGATGGCGGAGATGGAGGCCGAATTTGCCCTCCGCGGCTGGCGCAGCCTGATGACCGGCAATTTCCTCGGCAGCAATTTCGCCTATTTCGACACTGAGGCGGAGCTGCGCACCATCATGGAAGTCCGCTGGTCGGAACCGGGCTGGGTTCGCCCGGAGCCCGATCGCTGGTACCCTGCGAAACCGTGACGAAGGGGAGGGATCGATGATCCATGCGGGCAAAGTGGCGCTGGTCACCGGCGCCGGACGTGGCCTGGGCGAAGGCGTGGCGCGGTCGCTGGCCAAGGATGGCGCGGCGGTGATGCTGGTGGCCCGCAACGGCGCCGCGGTCGCGCAGGTGGCGGCCGAAATCAATGCGGCCGGCGGCCGAGCCATCGCGGCGGCGGCCGATGTTTCGGATTACCCCAGTATCGAGCGGCTGGTGATGCGCACGCGCCTCGAATTCGGCGGGCTCGATATCCTGGTGAACAATGCCGGGGTGATCGACCCCATCGCCAGCATCGCCAGCAGCAGCCCGGAAGCCTGGACCCGCAATATCGAGATCAACGTCTTCGGCCCCTATTACGCGGTGCGTGCGGCGCTGCCGGGCATGCTGACGCAGGGCGGGGGCACCATCGTCAACGTCTCCTCCGGCGCCGCCTATCGCGCGCTGGAGGGCTGGAGCGCCTATTGCTCGGCCAAGGCGGCGCTGGCGATGTTCACCAGCGCCATCCGCACCGAGACCGACGGGCGGGGCATCCGCATCTTCGGCTTCTCCCCCGGCACCATCGATACCGAGATGCAGGTGAAGATCCGCGCCTCCGGCATCAACCCGATCTCCAAGATCAAGCGGGAGGATCTGCTGCCGGTCGCCGCCTCGGTTGGCGGGCTCTGCTATTTGTGCACGCCGGCGGCGGACGACCTGATCGGCACCGATTGCAACATGCGCGACGATGCTTTCAGCCGGCGGCTGGGCCTGGGCAACTGACGCAGCCGCCCTCCAAAGGGGGGGCGGCTTCGCCTCAGCCCTTCGGCGTGTAGCTCCGGAACATCTCCAGCAGTGCCACCACGTCGCGGCCGCGATGGCCGGTCGCCAGTGCAGTCGCCATCAGCTCCCGCACCATGGATGTCGCGGGGGTGGGCTGGCGCAATGAGCGGCCGAAATCGATGGCGAGCGCCAGATCCTTCTCGCCCAGCTCCATCTTGAAGCCCGGGTCGAAATCATTCTTCAGCGCGCGCGGGAAGCGCTTGGTGAAGTGGAAGGACCGCCCGCCGCTCTGTGAGAGCACGTCGTACAGCGTCTCTGGCGCGACGCCGGCGGCCTCACCCAGTGCGAAAGCCTCGCAGGCGATCAGCACATTGCCCATCGACATCATGTTGTTGACCAGCTTCACCGCCTTGGCGGTGCCGACCGGCCCGGTATGCGCCCAGGACTGGCCGAGGCTTTTGAGCACCGGCTCGGCCCGCTTGATGTCGGCCATCTCCCCGCCGACGATCAGTACCAGCTCCCCGCGCTGGGATTCGCCGGGGCCGCCGCTGACCGGACAATCCAGCACGCCGAGGCCCTTGGCCGCCGCCGCCGCCGCGATTTCTCGCATCGTCGCCGGATCGAGGGTCGAGAGTTCAAGGATCAATGCGCCCGGCTCGGCATTGGCGACCAGCCCTTCCGGCCCCAGCCAGGCGGCGCGGGCGGCGGCGGGGTCGGGCAGGCTGGTGAGCACCACCGGCCGGCCGGCCAGGGCCGCGCGCGCCGTCGCTGCCATCGGCACTTGGCGTTCGGCCAATTCCTGCCGCCGGGCCGGGCTGATGTCGTAGCCAATCACGTCGAAGCCCGTCTCCGTCAGCCGCGCAGCCATGTTCGCGCCCATCTGCCCCATCCCGAGCACGGCAATACGATCCTTCACCCGGACACTCCCTCAGTACGCTGCTTGGCGGGGATCGAACACCAAAGGGGCGGGGGCGGCAAGGCGATGTGCGGCGCTGTCATCAGGTGTGGTGTCGGGG
>CAITYE010000102.1 GCA_903896535.1 uncultured Paracraurococcus sp. | reverse complement strand
TCACCCCTCCTCCACCCCCAGCGGCAGCCACAGCACATCCTCGATCCGTCGCGCGCCGGTGGCCAGCATGGCCAGGCGGTCGAAGCCCAGCGCGATGCCGGCGGTCGGCGGCAGCCCCGCCTCCAGCGCCGCCAGGAAATCCGCATCCACCCCCCAGGGCTCATGCCCCAGCGCGACGCGCGCCGCCGCATCCGCCCGCATCCGCGCGCCCTGCTCCACCGGGTCGGTCAGCTCATCGAAGGCGTTGGCCAGTTCGATCCCGGCCACGAACAGCTCAAACCGCAGCGCGGCGCGGGGGTCGGCCGGGTCGCGCCGGGCCAGCGCCGCCTGTGGCGCCGGCCAATGCGTCAGGAAGGTGGCGCGCTCGCGCCCGATGCGGGGTTCCACATGCTCCAGCAACAGGGCGAAGAACAGCGTCTCCCAATCCTCATCGCCGCGCACCGCATGGCCCGCCGCCGCCGCCGCCGCGCGCAGCGCCGCCGCATCGCCTGCCGTCGCCAGCAGATCGAAGCCGCACCACGTCGCAAAAGCCGCCTGCATCGTCAGGCGTTCGAAGGGCAGGCGCAGATCGGTGGCGACCCCCGCATGGGCCACCACATCCGGGCAGACGGCGCGGATGAAATCCTCCGCCTCCGTCATCAACCCCGCCAGCCCCAGCCCGGGGCGGTACCATTCCAGCATGGTGAATTCCGGCGCGTGGCGCACGCCCACCTCCCCATTCCGCCAGACGCGGGCGAGTTCGAAGACAGGCCCAACCCCGCCGGCCAGCAGCTTCTTCAAGGCAAGCTCCGGTGACGTGCGCAGGAATAGCGGCCGCGCCCGCCCCTGGCCCAGATGCGGGTCATAGCGCGTGGCAAAGCCGCGCAGATGCACCTCCGCCCCCGGCACCGGCACCAGGCAGGGCGTCTCCACCTCGCGATAGCCGCGCGCCGTGAAGAAGCCGCGCGTCGCGGCGGTCAGCACCGCCCGCCGTTCGAGGAAAGGCAGCCGCGCCGCCAGCCGTTCCGGCTGCCAGGGCGCCGCCCGCCGCTGTTCCGCCATCCGCCCCGCCCTTCCGCCCGCGCCGGCCGCGCAGATACCACCCCGGCGCGGCTTGCTCTACAGGCCGGGGCATGGCCGAGACCTTCCCCCCCCGCACCCTCCGTGACCCCGCGGCGCTGGCCGCCGCCGGGCTGATCCCGCCCGCGGCCGTCGCCGCCCTGGCGCCCGTCGCGGCGCGCTACGCCAGCGCCCTCCCGGGCGCCATGGCGGCGCTGATCGACCCGGCCGACCCCAACGACCCGATCGCCCGGCAATACATCCCTGACCCCGCCGAGCTGATCACCGCCCCGGGCGAGCAGGCCGACCCCACCGCCGATGCGCCCTTCACCCCCGTAAAAGGCATCGTCCACCGCTACCCCGACCGTGCCTTGCTCAAACCCTTGCTGACCTGCCCGGTCTATTGCCGCTTCTGCTTCCGGCGGGAGGCGGTGGGGCCGGAGGCCGGGCTGCTGACCGAGGCCGAGCTGGACGCCGCGATCGACTGGCTGGCCGCCACCCCGGCGATCCGCGAAGTGATCCTGACCGGCGGCGACCCGCTGATGCTGAGCGCGCGGCGCCTGGGCCCGCTGCTGGCCCGGTTGGCCGCCATCCCCCACGTCGAATTGGTGCGGGTCCATACCCGCGTGCCGGTGGCCGTGCCGCACCTGGTGACGGCGGCGCTGGCCGCCGCGCTGCGCCTGGAAAAACCGCTTTTTATGTGCATCCACGCCAACCACGCCC
>CAITYE010000101.1 GCA_903896535.1 uncultured Paracraurococcus sp. | reverse complement strand
GCGATGCGCAAGCAGACGGCGGTGCACCAGGCCGCCGGCATCGCGGTGACGCGGGTCGGCGTGATGGCCGCCTTCGGCTGCAACTACCAGGGCGATATCGCGCCCGCGCAGATCGTCCGCACCGTCGCTGACGGGCTGGCGGTCGCGGCCGAATACGGCGCGCGCATCACGGATGTGACGCTGTCCGACACCATGGGCTGGGCGACGCCGATCCGGATTGAGCGGGGGATCGCCGCGGTGCGCGAACGCTGGCCCGGGCTGCGCATCGCGCTGCATCTGCACGATACGCGCGGCCTGGCGATTGCCAATGCGCATGCCGGGCTCCGCCTCGGCGTCACCAAATTCGACAGCACCGTGGGCGGGCTCGGCGGCTGCCCCTTTGCCGGGCAGCAGGGCGCGGCCGGCAATATCTGCACGGAAGAACTGGTCCTGCTCTGCGAGGAGATGGGCATCGCCACCGGCGTCGATCTCGACGCGCTGATCGAGGTGGGCCGCATGGCCGAGCGCATCGTCGGCCATCCGCTGCCGTCGGAGTTGCTGCGCGCCGGCTCGCTCGACGCCTTCCGCCGCCGCGCGGCATGAGCGCGTCCGATCTTCCGAGCGCCAGCGAGGGCGTGAATCGGCCGCGCCCATTGAAGGGCCTCAAGGTCCTGGAGTTCACCCACACCATCATGGGGCCCTGCGCCGGGCTGCTCTTTGCCGATCTCGGCGCCGATGTGGTGAAGGTGGAACCGGCGCCGGCGGGCGATCACACCCGCAAGCTGCCGGGCTTCGCAGCCGGCTTCTTCGCCACCTTCAACCGCAACAAGCGCAGTCTGGCGGTCGACCTGAAGCACCCGGAGGGCCGGGCGGCGGTGCACCGGCTGGTGGCGGGGGCCGATATCGTGCTGGAGAATTACGGCCCCGGCACCATGGAACGCCTTGGCTGTGGCTGGGAGGATCTGCGCGCGGTCAATCCGCGCCTCGTCTACCTCGCCCTCAAGGGCTTCCTGAAGGGCCCCTATGAGCATCGCCCCGCGCTGGACGAGGTGGTGCAGTTCCAGGCCGGGCTGGCCTACATGACCGGCCCGCCCGGGCGGCCGCTGCGCGCCGGCGCCTCGATCATCGATATCCTCGGCGCGGTCTTTGGCGTCGCCGCGACGCTGGCCGCGCTGCGCGAGCGCGA
Source organism: uncultured Paracraurococcus sp. (assembly GCA_903896535.1). Lineage (GTDB taxonomy): Bacteria > Pseudomonadota > Alphaproteobacteria > Acetobacterales > Acetobacteraceae > CAITYE01. The sequence continues at coordinate 6,995 of CAITYE010000101.1, read as the reverse complement.
TGCGACCGGAGAGGGGCAGCGCGTCGCCTCGGCGCTGTTCGAAAGCGCGGTCTTCCTGGTGGGCAGCCATATGGCGGGCACGGTCGCGACCGGCACGCCGCCGCCGCCCATGCCGGCGCGGCGCGGCGCCTGGGGCATCTACGATATCTTCGAGACGGCGGGCGAGGGGCAACTGTTCATCGGCGTCACCTCCGACCAGCAATGGCGGCGCTTCACGGTGGAATTCGGCCTTGATGCGCTGGCCGCGGACCCGCGCCTGGCGACCAATGCGCTGCGCTCTGAAGCGCGGTCCTGGCTGCTGCCGGCCTTGCAGGCCGCGCTTGGCGCCTTGCCGCAGGAGGAGGTGGCCCGGCGGGCCGAGCAAGCGGGGGTGTCCTGGGCGCCGGTCGGCAAGCCGGCGGATCTGTTCGAGGACCCGCATCTGCTGGCCGGCGGCGGGTTGTTGCAGACGGCGATGTCGGCGCTGGGCGGCGGCGGCGTGCTGGCAGGGCTGCCGGCGCTGCCGCTGGAATTCGGCCAGGATCGCGCCCGCGCGGGCCTGACCCGCCAGCCGCCGCGCATGGGCGAGCACAACGCCGAGGTATTGGCGGAGGCAGGCTTCGCCGCGGCCGAGATCGCCGCGCTGCGGGCCGCCGGCGCGATCGCCGAGGGGTAGGGCGGAGCGCGTCTAGAGCAGGATGCGGTGCGGCGGAATCGCCGAAGGCGCTGAATCCCGCGACCAAATAGAGCAGGATGCGTTGCGGCGGAATCGCCGAAGGCGCTGAATCCCGCGGCCAGACAGACGGTAGCGCAGGATGCGTGCGCGAAGGCGAACGTGTCCTGCTCTATGCCACGCCGGCCGAGGCCCGGGGCAGGGCTGGCGCCGGCATCTCTTCGGCCATGCCGAGGCGCTGCGGCGGCACCAGCTGGCCGCCCAGCAGGCAGAGCAGGGCGGCGAGACCGAGCTGGCGCGTTTCGCCCAGCGGCGCGGTGCGCACCGCGGCGCGCAGCCCGGTGCCGAACAGCTGAAAGAGCGACTCCTCCGGCCAGTCTGGCAGCACGTGCATCACCGCACCGAGGCCAGCCGGCCGCAGATCGAGCGCCAGCGCCACGCCGATGACCTCGCCCCGCATCAGGGCAATGCGGCCGCGGAGCGGCGCTGGACCGGCGCCGAGATGGGCGCGCAGTTCCGCTTCGACCATAAGTGGGGCGGCGAGGGCGCAGAGATGGCGCAGCAGCCGCGGCTGGTCGCTCCGCAGAAGCTGGCGGATGCGGAGATACGGGGCCGGGGCGCCGGGGGTGAGCACGAAAAGCTGTGAGGTGCCGCGGCGCCAGCGTGGTTGCCGTATTCTGTCCCAAGCGTTGCCCTGAGCCATTGGCCTGCCCTGTCTATTGCCGAGGCGGGACGCTGCATTGGACAGATGGCCAGACAATCCAGCATCTGTGCCCCGCCTTTGTAGCAACCGCTTTTTTTTGCGCCCTGTGAATCCCCTGTTTAGGGGATCAATACAAAATTTTTACGGATATAAGTCGGAGCGGTTTCAAAAAAATACCGATGCAATGTCATCGCCGACGGGCCGTTCCTCGTCCGACTTCGCTCTGCGGACCAGGGCTAGTGGTGCGTGCCAGACGGATGGTACCGTCTGGCACGCACCATTAGAGCGGGATGCGTTGAGGCGGAATCGCCGAAGGCGCTGAACCCCAAGACCAAGCAAAGGTTAGAGCAGGGTGGGTGAGCGAATGCGAAGGCCGCATGCTCTCAATCCGCGTCGAACCTTGCGTTGCGGCGCCTTGTCGGGGTCACTGGCGCGTCCGCCGCTTGCGCTGGCCCGGCCGGTGCCCCCCCTATTTAGGGGAGCAAGCGCCGGTCGTTCTCTGCCTTACAAAAGAGACTATAGAATCGGCCAAAAATAGTTTCGTGTCGCTGTGTTGGAACTGGGGTGGGGGTGGTGGCGGGCAAAGCAGTCCGAGAGCGGCGCAGCCCGCCTGCCGCATGCCCGGCGGAGCACGCGCAAGCGCGGTCGATCAGGGCGGCTCTCCTCTCAGCCCCCGTACAGGCCGCGCAGCCCGGCCTCGCTCGCCGGGCAACGGCCGCGCTCGGTGATCAGCCCGGTGACCAGGCGGGCCGGCGTTACATCGAAGGCCGGGTTGGCAGCCGGGCTGCCGGCGGCGACGACGCGAATGGTGGCCAGCGTGCCCGCGGCGGTCAGGCCGGTGAGGTCGGTCACCTCGGCCGCCGCGCGCTCCTCGATGGGGATTTCCGTCACGCCATCGGCGATCCGCCAATCGATGGTTGAATGCGGCAGCGCCACCCAGAAGGGCACGCCGTTATCCCGTGCCGCCAGCGCCTTCAGGTAGGTGCCGATCTTGTTCGCCACATCGCCGGTGCGGGTGACGCGGTCGGTGCCGACGATGCAGAGATCGACCTCCCCATGCTGCATCAGGTGGCCGCCGGCATTATCGGCGATGACGGTATGCGGCACGCCATGGCTGCCAAGCTCAAAGGCCGTCAGTGCGGCGCCCTGGTTGCGTGGGCGCGTCTCGTCCACCCAGACATGCACGGCGATCCCGGCATCATGGGCCTGATAGATGGGGCTGAGCGCGGTGCCGTAATCGACGGTGGCCAGCCAGCCGGCATTGCAATGGGTCAGGATGTTCACCGGCCGACCTGGCTTGCGGGCGGCGATTTCGGCGATCAGCGGCAGGCCGTTCTGGCCGATCCGGCGACAGGTCTCGACATCATCGTCAGCGATGGCCGCGGCTTCGGCATAGGCGGCGGCGGCGCGGTCGGTGGGGGGAAGCGGGGCGAGGGCGGCCTGCATCCGCTCCAGCGCCCAGCGCAGGTTAATCGCCGTGGGGCGCGTCGCGCTCAGCCGGGCGACGGCGCCGGCCAGCGCGGCATCCGAGGGATCAACCCGCAAGGCCAGCGCCAAGCCATAGGCAGCGACGGCGCCGATCAGCGGGGCGCCGCGGGTCTGCATGCTGCGGATCGCGTGGGCTGCCTGCGCTTCCTCGGCCAGGCGCAGGATCTCAACCTGCCAGGGCAGCCGGGTCTGGTCGATGATGTGGACCGACCAACCATCGGCGGCATCGACCCAGACGCTGCGGTAATGTGTGCCGTCGATCTTCACGTGGCGCGATCTCCCCCGGCGGTGATGCCGGCGCGGCGCCGCAGGCGCAAGCCGGTTGCGGGTCGACGAAGCGGTCCGGCGGCCGGGGTCAGCCCGGCTCGATCACCAGGAAAAGATTGGAACTCCAGGGGCCGAGCGGCAGGCCGGTGGTGCCGATGCGAAAGCGCCGCTGGCCGGCCAGCGCCTGGGTCGCCAGCCGGTGCAGGCGGGCGGTGCTCATCAGGATCAGCTCGCGCGCATCGGCCCATTTCTGCTTGCCGGTCAGCCGGCAGGCGAGGCTGAAGCTGGTATCGGTCCAATGCAGGAAGGGCAGCGCGGTGTGATGCTCGATCGGGAAGAAGCGATTGGGCACGGTCAGGAAGACCCGGCGCGCCACCCGTGCATGTTCGGCGATGAAGGCGAGCTGGGCCTCTGTGCTGCCGACATGCTCCAGCACCGCGTTGGAGGTGGCGATCTCGAAGGACTGGTCGTCGAAGGGCAGCGCCGCGCCGGGCGCCACTTGGCGATAGGTGACGGCCGGATAGGCCTGCTGAAAGGCCAGGGCTTCGCCAAGGCCGACCGCGGTGATGCGTTCGGGGTGGGGGTAATGCCGCTCGATCAGGTTGGCGCCGTCATTAATCACATCCGAGATGCCGATATCGAGGATGCGGGCCGCCCCGGCCGGGCGCATTTGGGTAAGGAAATCGGCATAAATCCGCCCCCGCGCCCGGATCAGCAACCTCTCCGCGAAAGAGTCCGGGGCGACCACTTCGTAATAGCGGTCATCGACTGTCGTGCTCTGGGCCATGGCATCCTGGGGGGGTGAGCAGGTCAGTTAAGGAACATTGAGACACAATACTAAAGGAAAGGGTTACCGAAAGAAAGATGCAATCTAAAGACAGTTTTATAAATCGAAAAAAAGTGTAATTTTGATCTGGTTTTCTATGCCAGCGTCCTGCGGTAGCCGATTGCCCCTGCAGCCCGTCTCCGTCCAGACAACTTTGATTGAACGGACCCGCCCCAGGGCGCCGATGCGTCCGCCAGGCGCGGCGGGTCAGATCCTTTGGTGCAGCGCGCAGATCAGGGTGAACAGGCGCCGCGCCGTCTCGAAATCCAGCCCGACGCGCCCGGCGAGGCGTTCGGACAGCAACTCCGCGCCTTCGTTGTGCAGACCGCGCCGACCCATGTCGATCGCCTGGATGCTGGCTTCATACCCGCCGCCATCGACCGCCCGCTCATGGCTTTCGACGATCAGGTGATAATCCTTGATCAGCCGCCGGAAGGGGCCGAGCGCCAGGACCAGGGCCCGCACCGGCGCCTCCTCGGGGTCGCGCAGATCGAAGACCAGCCGGCCTTCCCGCACGCTCAGATACAGCGCGAAAGGACCGCCGGGGACGCCGAGCGGGTCAAAGAAGTTGCCGGCCAGCAGGTCCTCCACCGCCTGGCGCCGATCCGCATCGGCATGGGCGGAGGGGAGCGGCGCGGCATCGGGCAGGATGATCCGGGCAAGCCGGCGTAGTGCCGGATCCTCCGCCGCCGCCTGGGCCTTGGCGCGATCCGGCATCAGCTGCCCCGTGGCGCCGCGTCGTCGAGGAAGCCGAGCCGCGCCATCCAGCCCACGGTCGCACCCTTGATCGGACGCAGCACGAGGATGCAAAGCACCGTGAACAGCGGCAGCCAGACCGCCATGTGCAGCCACATCGGCGGCATCCAGCGGCGTTCCACCAGCAGCACCCAGGGCACCACCAGGTGGCCGACGAGGAGAATGGTGAAATAGGGCGGCGCGTCATCCGCCCGCAGCCGACCCAGCGGTGCGCCGCAATGCGCGCATTCCGGCACCACCGTCAGATAGCCGTTGAAAATCCGCCCCTCGCCGCAAAGCGGGCAACGGTTCCTGAAGCCCCGCTTCAGCGCGAGCCAGAGGCCAGAGGAGCCGGCGGGCGCGGCGGTGGCCAGGCGGGAATCCCAACGCATTGCACATTCCTTAGGCGCCACGGCGCGGGACCGGGCACAGCTATTGCAACGCAATATCGGCCCGGCAGGGGCCCAGGGCAAGCTCCACCTTGCAAGCTCCGCCTTGCAAGCATCGCCTTGCCAGCATCGCCTTGCCCCAGCCTGCCGGCCCGGCGATCCTGCCCCGCATGGACCGCATCCTTGCCATCAATCCCAACCGCAACGCCACCTGCACCGCCGGCATCGCCGAAGCGCTGGCCGGCATCCCGCTGCCCGCCGGCCTCCGCTTCGAGGTGACGGACCTGCCCGACGGCCCGCCCGCCATCGCCACCTGGGAGGATTGGCACAGCGTCGCCCTGCCGCTCTGTCGCCGCATCGAGGCCACCCCGGCGCGCGCCTATATCATCGCCTGCGTCTCCGACCCCGGGCTGGAGGCCGCGCGAGCGGTGACCCGGGCGCCGGTCATCGGCATGTTCCGCGCCGCCGTCGCCGCCGCCCTGGCGCGCGGCGAACGCTTCGGCGTCATGGCCTTCGTGCAGCCGAGCCTGGCGCGCCAGCGTCGGGCGCTGCAGGCGATGGGGGTGGAGGGGCGGCTGGCCGGGCACCGGCCGCTGGACCTGCCCATGGAGACGCTGCTGGACCCCGTCGCGCCACGGGCGCGCATCGCCGCCGTGGCCAAGGCGCTGGCCGCCGATGGGGCGGAGGCGATCGTGCTGGGCTGCACCGGGCTCGCCGGCCATGCCAAGGCCGCCGAGGACGCCGCGGGCGTGCCGGTGATCGAGCCCTGTCAGGCCGCCGGCGCCATGGCGATGTTGGCGGTGATGTGACCGCGGGCTGCGCTCGCGGCCCTCAGACGCCGGACGCCGCGCCGCCACGCGGCTTGGCTTCGCGGCATGCGAGCAACTTATCTCCGTTCCGATGGATCACCACGTGATCCATCATATCGGAGGCTGCGCTACGTCCGGGGCGTCCAGACCGGCGGCGCCACGCTGCCCACCTGTTCGGTGATGCGCGCATAGGCTTCCGGCCGGCGATGCCGGGCGAAGTTGAAGATGGTGTTGCGGCCAAGTTCACACATGCCGAGGTCGCAATCGGCGATGATCAGCTCATCCCCCCAGCTGGTCGCCTGGGCCATGATCTCCCCCTGCGGGTTCACGATGATGGAATGGCCGAACAGCTCATGCCCATCCTCATCGCCCGCCTTGGCGACGCCGGCGGCGAAGCAGGCATTCTGGTAGCACCCCGCCTGGATCGAGAGATGGCTGTGGAAGACGCGCAAATGATGCGCCTCAAACCCCCGGTTTTCCATGTTCAGGCTGGGCGTGTTGTAGCCGAGCATGACCAGTTCCACCTGTTGCAGACCCAGCGTGCGCCAGGCTTCCGGCCAGCGGCGGTCATTGCAGATCATCATGCCGATATTGACGTGGCTGTCGCCGACCGGCGCGCGCACCACGGGGAAGCCCAGATCGCCGACTTCAAAGTACCGCTTTTCCAAATGCTGCACGCGGCGCTGCGGGTCGTATTCGGCATGCCCCGGCAGATGCACCTTGCGGTATTTCAGCACCACCTCGCCCGCGGGATGCACATAGACGGCGGTGTTGAAGTGCTGGCCTTCCGGCGTCTTTTCCGCATAGCCCAGGTGAAAGCCGATGCCGTAGCGCCGCGCCGCTTCGAACAAGGGCGCGGTGGCGTTCGACGGCAGGGCAGCTTCGAACCAGTGATCGGCCGCGGCGCGGTCTTCCTCATACCAGCGGGGGAAGAAGGTGGTCAGCGCGAGTTCGGGGAAGACCACCACCTCCGCCCCGCGCTGGTGGGCGGTCTCCATCAGCCGGACCATGCGGCCGACCGCGACGTCGCGGCCCTCGGCGCGCTGGATGGGGCCGAGCTGGGCAGCGGCGAGGACGAGGCGGCGGGTCATGGCGGCGGCGCTCCCACGGTGGTCGGGGAGGGCTC
>CAITYE010000100.1 GCA_903896535.1 uncultured Paracraurococcus sp. | reverse complement strand
CCAGAGCAGCCCGGCGCGATCCGGCGGGGCCGCTTCGGGCGCGGGCGGACCGCCGGGCGGTGAAGCTGGGGCGGGGTGGGGGTCCATGCGGGGCGCCGATCGATGCGGGTGGTGGGCTGGGGGGCAGGGGAGGCGCGACCAGGGGCCGGCGCTGGAGGGAGAGGTCCAGCGGGATCGCGCCATCGTGCCAGTCCCGCCGCGACAGGCCAAGGCGGCGCAGCCTTTGGGCGCCCCGGAAGGACGCGGCTGGCGGGGTTCGCGCCGATGGCGTTCGGACGGACGCAACCGAACGCGTGGGGATGCGATGCCGACTCCACCCCAGAGCATGCGGCGTGAACGCCTGTTTGGGGGAGGCCGCGCGACGGGGGCGCGAGCGCGCCGAGGGGGTGAGCGGGGCACCAGGCTTTGCGGCAGGGAAAATAAAATCTCTCAGAATTACGAATACATTTTCAGAAATTTGAGCGAAAGTAATAAAAATTTTGATTGTTCAAAATAAAAGAAAATTTTCTAATAAAAATAGATAAAATTACAGAAATAATGGAATATTTTGGGATTATTTTATCTGTATTAAACAAAAACATCCCATAAATAATATCTGAAATTCCGTATTTTTGCTATTGATTTACTCGGTTTTGAATGGTTTTATGACTCTATTGGCCGCTTATGGTCGTCATAGAGCGTCGGGTTCTATGAATGCAAGCAGGGAAGTCGCGAGATGCCGATGATCAACGCCAAGTCGTTTTCTTTTGATGTTGCGCCAACATCAGAACTGCCGACTCGCAGTTCTGATCTGGCCAAAGACCCGATTGGCGCGCGCCCAACGCCCGGGACGGCGTGTGCGCGGCTGCCCGGCATGGCCGGGCTGACCGCGACGCTCACCCTGGCCGTCGGCCTGCTGGCCACCGCCCCGGCACCCGCCCAGGCCACCACGATCGATGTCTTCCGCTTCAGCTTCGAGAATATGAGCGTCGGGAATCTCACCGGCCCGGCGAGCTACGTCGCCGCGGGGGTGAGCGCGACCTGGAACAGTCCGAATGGCGGCGTCCAACTCTTTGGCGCACCCTATTACAATGTCGGGTACTTGCAGTATTTCAGCAACACAACGTATCAGAGCATCACCTTCACGACGTCCGAAGCCATGAATATCAACAGCCTGTCCTTCTGGTTTCAGAGCAATGCGGCCACAATCTACACGGCGAATGTTGTCTTCGACGGCAGTTCGCTCGGGACGTTCAGCCCCTACCAGGGGAACAACACCTACGACAGGACATTGACCGGCCCGGGCTGGGTGGCGGCGGGCACCCATCAGATCAAGTGGCTCGCGACGACGACCAGCGGCGGCGCCTTCAACAGCGGGACCGGCTACATGGCACTGAACGACGTGGTGCTGACCGCGGTGCCCGAGCCCGCCTCCATGGCGCTCCTCGGGGCCGGCCTGCTCGGCCTTGGCGTCGTGCGCCGCCGCCGCAATGGGGCGCGCTGAGCCGCTCAAGCAGCCTCCGGTCTGATGGCGCACGCGATGCTCCATCAGGCCGGAGATAAGCTGTTCTAGACTCGATATTTTCCAGAACAAGAGAGCCGTTCAGATGATTTCGCCTGAACGGTTATTTCTCTGGGTCTTGGCAGGCAGGTGGGGGGGATGAGCCGGGAGGGATTCGAACCCTCGGCCGCGAGATTAAAAGTCCCGTGCTCTACCAGCTGAGCTACCGGCTCCCGTCCCAGGACAGCAGCGGCGGGGCCGCGCTGCCGCCGCCCCGCCACGTGTCCTGACCGCTGCGGGAAAAGCCGCCGCGGTGATGAAAGTCAACCTTCGGGCCCGTCGGGGCCCACGCGGCGGGCGCCGCCGCCGCGCCATGTCTCACGCGGCGGGTGCATCCGCCGTGCGATGTCTTACGCGGCGGGTGCATCCGCCGCGATACGCGCCTTCACCAGCCGGTCCGGCCCCTGCACGATGCCATTGCCGCCGGTGCCGCGCTTGATCTTGTCCACCGCCTCCATGCCGGCGATCACGCGGCCCCAGATGGTGTACTGGCCATCCAGGCTCGACGCCGGCGCGAACATGATGAAGAATTGCGAGGACGCGCTGTGCGGATGCGCGGTGCGCGCCATGCCGCAGGTGCCGCGCGCAAAGCGCGCCTTGCCGGGCGGGCTGAACTCGGCTTCCAGGTCGGCCAGGCCGATATCCCGGGCGCCGCCGGTGCCGGTGCCGCTCGGGTCGCCGCCCTGGGCCATGAAGCCCTCGATCACCCGGTGGAAGGGCGTGTTGTCGTAAAAGCCCTGACGGACAAGGTGCTTGATGCGCTCGACATGCTTCGGCGCCAGCGCCGGCAGCAGCTCGATCGTCACCGCGCCGTCCTTGAGTTCGAGGATCAGCGTGTCGTCCGGATGGCTGGCCGGCGCCGCGGCGACGGCCGGCGCCGCGGCCGGGGTTTCGGGGGCTGCCTGATGCGCCACCTCTGGTGCAGTCTCTGGCGTGCCCTCTGGCGTGCCCTCTGGGGTGCCCTCTGGCGTGGTCTCTGGCGTATCGCTCATGCTGAACTCTCCCTCAACCCAAGGTCGCGCGGATCAGCTTATCCGGCGGCGGGGTGACGATGCCGTTGTTGTTCGGATTGCCGCGCTTGATCTTATCGACCGCGTCCATGCCGGCGATGACCTTGCCCCAGATGGTGTACTGGCCATCCAGGCTGGGCGCCGGGCCGAACATGATGAAGAACTGGCTGTTCGCGCTGTCCTGGGCCGAGGAGCGGGCCATGCCGCAGATGCCGCGCACGAAGCGGTACTTGCTGGTGAACTCCGCCTTCAGGTTCGGCAGGTCGCTGCCGCCGGTGCCGCTGCCGGTGGGGTCGCCGCCCTGGGCCATGAAGCCCTCGATCACCCGGTGAAACGGCGTGCCGTCGTAAAAGCCGCGCGTCACCAGGTTCTTGATGCGCTCGACATGCTTCGGCGCCACATCGGTCAGCGGCTGAATGGTCACCGGACCATCCTTGAGTTCGAAGATGATGTTGCCGGTGGCAGCCGCCGGCGCCTGGGCGCGGGCGAGGGCGGGCAGCGCAAGCAGCGTGAAGCCCGCGAGGTGGCGTCTCAACATCCAGGGGATCTCCTGTTCGGGTGGCAGGTCAGCCGGCGGTGCCCTGGCGGACGCGCGCCAGGGTGCGTTCCAGCGTCAGTTTCGGCACGAAGGTGGATACATCCCCCCCGAGCCGGGCGATCTCCTTGACGAAGCGGGAGGAGATGAACTGGTTGGTCTCGGACGCCATCAGGAAGACGGTCTCGATCTCCGCATCCAGGCGGCGGTTCATGCCGGTCATCTGGAATTCGTAATCGAAGTCGGAGACGGCGCGCAGGCCGCGCAGGATCATCGCCGCGCCGACCTGCTGCGCGAAGCCGATCAGCAGCCCCTCGAAGGGCCGCACCTCGATCACCGCGCCGGTCCGCTTGGCGATCGCCACCGTCTCGGCGCGCACCAGCTCCACCCGCTCCTCCAGCGGAAACAGCGGCCCCTTGCCGATATTGATCGCCACGCCGATCACCAGCTTGTCGAGCAGCCGCGCGGCCCGGCCGATCACGTCCAGATGGCCGTTGGTGACAGGGTCGAATGTGCCGGGATAGAGCCCGATCCGCTCACGCATCGCTTGCCGTTTCCTCTTCCTCCGCCGCCTCCTCGGCGTCGTCGACGACCCGGAAGCAGCTGGTCACGCGTTCGCCCTCGCTGGGACGCAACAGGATGACGCCCTTGGTCGAGCGCCGGGTCATACGCACCTGGGCGACCGGTGAGCGGATCAGCTGGCCACCATCGGTGACGAGCATCACATCATCCCCGGCGGTCACCGTAAAGGTGGCGATCACCTCCGCCTGCCCGGCCCGGCCGGCGCGCGGCTTCAGGTCCATGCTGAGATTGCCGAGCCCGCCACGCCCCTTCACCGGGTACCAATAGGCCGAGGTCCGGAAGCCGAGCCCGTGATCATTGACGACAAGCAGGAATTCCTCGCCCGCCTCCAGCGCCTCGAACCGCTCGGGCGAGAGCGTGACCTCGGCGGCCATCGGCTCGCCCTCGCCGTCCTCGGCCAGCTCCGGGATCGCTGCCTCCTCGGCCTCGGCGTCGATCTCCTCGCCGGCCGCGCGGCGCTTCTGCCCGGCGGCCTTCAGATAGGCCTCCCGCTCCTCATTGCTGAGATCGACATGCCGCAGCACGGCGAGCGAGATGACGGTATCGTCGGCCTGCAGGCGGATGCCGCGCACCCCGTCCGAGCCGCGGCTGGCGAAGACGCGCAGCGTCTCATCGAGGATCTGGAAGCGGATCGCCCGGCCGCGCCGGGTGGCCAGCAGCACGTCATCGCCCTCACGGCAGGTGGCGACGCCGATCAGCGCATCGCCCTCCTCCAGCTTCATGGCGATCAGCCCGGCGGAGCGGACATTGCGGAAATCCGACAGCCGGTTGCGCCGCACGCCGCCCGAAGCGGTGGCAAAGGCCAGATGCAGCCCCTCCCACAAACTTTCATCCTGCGGCAGCGGCAGCACGGCGGTGATCTGCTCGCCCTCCTGCATGGCCAGCACCTGCCGCAGGCTGCGGCCCTTGCCCTGGGCGCCGCCCTCGGGCAGCTGCCAGACCTTCTCGCGGAAGGCCATGCCGCGGCTGGTGAAGAACAGCACCCATTGGTGGGTATGGGCGATGAAGCTGCGGACCACCACATCATCCTGCCGGGTCGCAGCCGCGCTGCGGCCACGGCCGCCGCGATGCTGTGCGCGGAAGGTATCGAGCGTGGTGCGCTTGACGTAGCCGTCGCGGGTCAGCGTCACGACCATATTGCCCGGCTCGATCAGGCTCTCATCGTCAAGATCGGTGATGCCGTCGAGGATTTCGGTCAGCCGCGGGCTGGCCAGCTGGGTGCGCACCGCCCGCAGCTCCTCGGCCATCACTTCCATCCGCCGCGGATGGCTGCCGAGGATCTCCAGGAATTCGCGGATGCGCCCGCCGATCTCCTCAAGCTCGGCGGTGATCTTCTCGCGCTCGAGGCCAGTGAGGCGCTGGAGCGTCAGCGCCAGGATGCCGCGCGCCTGCGCTTCCGTCAGCCGCACCGTGCCGGCCTCGGTCACGATGTTGCCGGCATCCTCGACCAGCGCCAGCAGCGTGCCGACATCGCCCGCCGGCCAGTCGCGCGCCATCAGGTTGGCCCGCGCCTCGGCCGGGTCGGAGGAGGCGCGGATGATACGGATCACCTCGTCGATATTGGCCACCGCGATGGCCAGGCCGATCAGCAGGTGGCCGCGTTCCCGTGCCTTATCAAGCCGGTGGCGGGTGCGGCGGTTGATCACCTCCTCGCGGAAGGTGATGAAGGCGCGCAGCGCGTCGATCAGCCCCATCTGCTGCGGCCGGCCGTTGTTGAGCGCGAGGAAGTTCACCGGGAACGAGGTCTGCAACTGCGTCATGCGATAGAGCTGGTTCAGCACCACCTCGGCCGTCGCGTCGCGCTTCAGCTCGATGACCACGCGCAGCCCGTCGCGGTCGCTTTCGTCGCGCAGGTCGGAAATACCCTCGATCGCCTTGGCGCGGACCAGCTCGGCGATCTTCTCGATCAGCGTGGCCTTGTTCACCTGGTACGGCAGCTCGGTGGCGATGATCGCCTGCCGGCCGCCGCGCATCTCCTCGATCATGCAGCGGGCGCGGAGCGGGACGGAACCGCGCCCGGTCTCGAAGGCGGAGCGGATGCCGGACCGGCCGAGGATCAGCCCACCGGTCGGGAAATCCGGCCCGGGGATGATCTTCATCAGCTCGGGCAGCGCCAGGTCGGGCTCGGCGATCAGCGCCAGCGTCGCGTCGATCACCTCGGTCGGGTTGTGGGTCGGGATATTGGTCGCCATGCCAACCGCGATGCCCTGCGCGCCGTTGACCAGCAGGTTCGGGAAGGCCGCCGGCAGGACCCGCGGCTCATGCTCGCTCTCGTCGTAATTCGGCTGGAAATCGACGGTGTCCTCGTCGATCGCCTCCAGCAGCGCGGTGGCGGCGCGGGCGAGCCGCACTTCCGTGTAACGCATCGCCGCCGGCGGATCGCCGTCCATCGAGCCAAAATTGCCCTGCCCGTCGATCAGCGGCACGCGCATGGAGAAGGTCTGCGCCATGCGGACCATGGCGTCGTAGATCGCTGCATCGCCATGGGGGTGGAACTTACCCATCACGTCACCGACGACGCGGGAGGATTTCCGGTGCGCCTTGTCGCTGGTGTAGCCGGCCTCGTGCATCGCATAGAGGATGCGCCGGTGCACCGGCTTCAGCCCATCGCGCGCATCTGGCAAGGCGCGCGAGACGATCACGCTCATCGCGTAATCGAGGTAGGAGCGACGCATCTCCTCTTCGAGGGCGATCGGCTGGGTATCTTCCGGCGGGCCGTCGGCGCCGCCGCTGCTCTGCTCGCTCACGCGCTCGCTGCTCTCGCTGGGTCCGGCCGCGCCCGGCGCGCGGCGACTCCGGGACGATCCCGAACAGTCCTATAGGCCAGAAGCGGCCAGCGGCCAAACCTCGGGTGTTGACCGCCACCCCCGGCCGCCGGCTTCATGGCCCATGGACCGCACGCTGCTGCTGCTCGCCCTGATCGGGACCCTGGCGCTTGGTATCTGGCTTGGCCTCCTCACCCTCGGTGGGTTGCCGCGCCGCGGGCTCCGGCGCCTGCATTGGATGGCCGGCCTCAGCGGGCTGGTCCTGCTGCTGGCGGCGCTGCGGCTGGGCGTCGCGCCGCGATTCGGCCTCGTCACCGCCCTGCTGGTGGCGCTGGCGCTCACCCTCGGGGCCGCCGCGCCGGTGATCGGCCGCCGTTGGCGCCGGGCGGGCGGCGAGGCGGCGCTGGTGCTGCATGTCTTTGCCGGCATCGCCGGCACGCTGGCGGCCATCGCCTGGTCGAAAGGCTTTTGACCCGCGGTCAGGACGCCGGCGGCTCCGGCCGGTCGGCATTGGGGAAGAACAGCGCCTCCCCGCCGATGCGATAGGCGCCGATCGCCGCCTGCCCGGCCGGGCCGCGCAGCCAGTCGATGAAGGCTTGCCCAGCCGCGGCCCGCACATGCGGGTGCCGCGCCGGGTTCACCAGCATGACGCCGTACTGGTTGAACAGCCGGACATCGCCCGCGAGCAGGATCGTCAGATCCTGCCGATTGCGAAAGCTGAGCCAGGTGCCGCGATCGGCCAGCAGATACGCCCCTTGGGCGGCGGCGGTGTTCAGCGCCGGGCCCATGCCCTGGCCGATCTCCCGGTACCAGCGGGCCCGGCCAGTGGCGGGATCGATCCCGGCCTGCTGCCACAGGCGCAGTTCGGCGGCGTGGGTGCCGCTGCGATCGCCACGGCTGATGAAGGGCGCACCGGCAGCGGCGATCTTCGCCAGCGCCGCCGCCGCATCCCGCAAGCCGGCGATGCCGGCCGGATCGGCGGCCGGGCCGATGATCACGAAATCGTTGAACATGATGGGATGGCGCGGGCCGCCATGGCCTGCGGCGACGAAGCGTTCCTCCGCCGCGCGGTCATGCACCAGCACCACATCGGCATCGCCCCGCCGCGCGGCATCCAGCGCCTGCCCGGTACCAAGCGCCACCACCCGCACGCCGATGCCGCTCTCTCGCGTGAAGATCGGCAGCAGATGGGCAAAGAGGCCCGATTGCTCGGTGCTGGTGGTCGAGACGACCAGGATTTCGGGCGCCGCCGCCGCCGGGCGGCACGCCAGCCCGAACAGCACCAGCAGCAGGATCAGACGGCGAGACATGCGCGCCGCTTGCCCGGGGCGCGCGGCGGCGTCAATTCGCCGGCCGCTTGTCTTGCGACCCACCTGGCCGCAAAACTACGGCATTGCCCGCCTGGCGGAACGGTAGACGCAGCGGACTTAAAATCCGCAGGCCAAAAGGCTGTGCCGGTTCAAGTCCGGCGGCGGGCACCAGCGCCGCCCGTGCCCCGCCATCAGCCCCCTCGCCCCCGGCTTAGAGCGGGATGCGTTCACATGCGTTCACGCAGCCCGCTCTAGCATGTGTTGGATCGCGCGATTCAGCGTTATCGGCCATTCCGCCGCAACGCATCGCGCTCTAATCCGCGATCGTCTCCTGCGCCCCGACGCCCCAGACCTCGTCGCGCCGGATGAAGCCGCGATACTCGCCCACCCGCACCGCGCACCAGGTGCTGCCGGCGGCGCAGCTGCGGATTTGCCCGACCACGCCGGGCTTGAGGAGGGCGACGGGATCGGCGTTCTCCTCCGCCCGGCGGCGCAGCGCCCGCTCCTCCCCCTGCACCAGGAAGGTCCGGCGGGAGGCGAGGAGCGGCCGCTGCACCCAGCCCTCGGTGCCCTCCGGGTCGCGGATGCGCCGCCAATGCTGATGTTCATCGACGATCTGCACCGGCAGGTCGCGGCGCTGATAGGTCCAGTCGATGCGATAGCGCAGATCCGGCCCGATCCGCAGGTTCACCTGGTTGGACCCCAGCGCGGCAAAACGCGGCAGCGGCAGGTTGGTGGCACTGCCGACCCGCGCGATGGGCGGGGCCGCGGGCTCGGCCGGCTTGCTCGCGGCGGGCGCGCTG
>CAITYE010000099.1 GCA_903896535.1 uncultured Paracraurococcus sp. | reverse complement strand
GGTCAGCGCGGCCATGCCGACATCATTGGCCAGCGGCGTATCGGGGGTGAAGGTGCCCATGGCCGACCACAGCGCTGGGTCCGGCCCGACGATCGCGGTCATGTAGTCTTCCTGCACGATCGCCGGCAGCAGCGCCTGGCGCATGCGCTTGTCGTTGAAGGGTGGCTGCAGGTGGTTGAAGCGCAGGATCGCCGGGTTCTTCAGCCGGTCGATCGGTGAGAGCGCGATCTGCCGGTTCCGCCGGAACATCTGCTGGATTTCCGGCGGCGGCTGTTCGTACCAGTCGATCTCGCCATTCTGCAGCGCGGCAGACGCGGTCGCGGCATCGACGATGATGTGCCACTCGATCCGGTCGAAATGCGCGATCTTGGGGCCGGCCGTCAGGCTGGTCACGCCGCTCGCCACCGGCTGATAGGCGGCGTTGCGGGCATAGGCCATGAAGCTGCCGGAATTGTACTCGCCGGGCAGGAAGCGCCAGGGACCGCTGCCGACCACCTCCTTGATCTGCTGGAAGGGGTCGGTCGCGGCGATCCGCGCGGGCATGATGAAGGCGGCGGGATTGCAGGGGCTGGCCAGCGACGCGATCAGCCGCGGGAAGGGCCGCTTCAGCCGGAACACCAGCCGCTTGTCATCGAGCGCGACGAGCTCCTCGATCAGCGGCTCCAGCACCTGCCCGTTCGGGTTGCGCTTCATCCACCGGCGCAGCGAGACGACGCAATCCTCGGCCCGCACGGCTTCCCCGTCATGGAAGCGGAGATTGTCGCGGAGCGTGATGGTGATGCGCCGGCCATCGTCTTCCACCACATGCCCCGCGGCCATCTGCGGCTGCGGCTGGAAGCCCTCATCCATCCCGTACAGCACGTCCCAGACCATCCAGGCGTGGTTGCGGGTGACGTTCGCCGTGGTCCAGATGGGGTCGAGCGAGGTGAGATTCGCCTGGGGGACGAATTTCAGCACGCTCGGCGCCTGGGCCACCGCCGGCCCGGCAAGGGCAGCGGCGGCAGGGGCGGCGAGCAGGCTGCGGCGGCGGATGCTCATGTCTTGCGCAGGCTCCAGAACAGCGGCATGCCCTTGGGCACATCGACCAGGGTGCGGCGATAGGATGTCGCCTGGAAATATTGGCCGAGCGGGAGGGTGGGCGCCTCCTCGAACCCAACCTCTTGCATCTCCCGTGCCGCGGCCTGCTGCTCGGCCAGGGTCGTCGCATCGAACCAGCGCTGGCGCAGGGCCTCCAGGCGCGGGCTGCTCGCCCAGCCCCACCAGCCATTGCTGCCATTGCCGCGCAACGTCTGGTTGACGCCGGGGTTGATCACGTCGAGCCCGGTCCAGAAGGTGAAAAACAGGCTCCAGCCGCCCTTCTCCACCGGCTCCCGGCTGGCCCGGCGGGCCACCACGCTTGCCCAGTCCATGGCCGCGTAATCGACGTTCATGCCGCATTTCACCAGCATGTCGCGGCCAACCTCGCACAGCGCGTTCAGCGTCGGGAAATCGGTGGCGGCCAGCAGCACCACCTTCTCGCCCTTGTAGCCGGCGGCCGCCAGATCAGCCTTCACCTTGGCGTAATCGCGCGGGCCGGCCAGCGCGCCCAGGCCGGCATCGCTCGCCAGCGGCGTGCC
>CAITYE010000098.1 GCA_903896535.1 uncultured Paracraurococcus sp. | reverse complement strand
TGGTGTCTACTACGCTGGTGTCTACTACGCTGGTGTCTACTACGCTGGTGTCTACTACGCTGGTGTCTACTACGCTGGCCGAAGCCGGATGGCGGGCGCCTCGCCCGGCGGTGTCTTATTGCTCATCCGAGCTGACCTGATCCTACCATGTCATGTGGCGATTCGGCCGGGCCCGTGGGAGAGGGTCAGGACAGCTTTCGCTCCTCGGTCCCCAGGGCATCGGCCAGCCGGGCATTCGCGCTGCCGGGCCGGGCCGGCCGGCTCTGGCTCTCATGCGGCGCCCAGCCGGTCATGGTGAGCACCCTCAGGCCCGGCTCGATCCCCGCCGGCCCCGCCGCTGCCTCCAGCCGCGCGCCGGCCAGTGCCAGCAGCGCCCGCGGTGGCACCCGGGGGTCGCGCGCCAGCACGGCGTTCTGCTCCCCGGCCGCGCGCAGGTCGCGGAACAGGCCAAGCGCACTGCGATAGCGCAGCGGCAGCGCCTCAGCATCGGCAACCGGCAGGGCAAAGCCGGCACGTTGCAGCAATCCGGCAAGGTCGCGCAGTTCCGGAAAGGGAGAGACGCGCGGCGCCAGCCCGCCGCGCAATTGGGTCTCCGTCTCCGCCAGCGCGGCGCGCAACTCGTGCAGGGTGCCAAGGCCGGGCAGCGAGGCCAGGAACAGCCCGTCCGGGCGCAGCGTCCGGCGCAATTGCAGCAGCGCCCCCGGCAGGTCGTTCACCCAATGCAGGGACAGGCTGGCGACGATCAGATCAAAGCTTTCGGCGGCGAAGGGCAGCCATTCCTCATCCCCCGCCACCGCCAGCCCCCCGGCTCGCACCGCCATGGCCGGGGCGAGGTCGAGCGAGACAACGAAGGGCACCCCCCGCGCCTGCAGGCGCGGGGCCACCACGCCACGGCCGCCGATATCGAGCGCGCGGGTGAAGCGCCGGGTGGTATCATCCAGGCGGTCGAGCAGCAGATCAGCCGCCGCTTCCAGGATCGGTGCCACCTGCCCGACCGTCGCCGCGGCGCGGGTGCGGCGTTGACGCAGCAGCGCCCGATCGAAAATCGCCGGCGAGGCCGCCTGGCTCATCGGCCCGGCCGGCCTCGGCTCACGGGGCGCGCAGGGCGTTGGCGAGTGCGGTTGCGAAAGCCCGCAGATCGGCCGGCGGCGGGGTACGGCTGGGCTGGGTGGCGCGCAGTTGCACGAGGTTCCCGGCGATCCCGCCGGAGCAGAGCAACCCTTCCACCGGCTGCCGGCCGAGCCGACCGCTGGTCGCGGCGCAGGTCAAGGCCGGGTCGCTGGCCGGCACGGTGAAGCGGCCGGTCTCACGCACCGAGCGGCCTGGCGCCGGCAGAGTCTGTTCGGCGATAGCCTGGGTCAGCGCCTGGCCGGCCTGGGTGCTGGTGGGACCATCGGGGAAGGCACTGCCGCCCGGTCGGGTTAGTTCGACTGTCGCCCCGGCGGCGAAGCGGCCATTGGTGCTGTAGCCGACCTCCTGCCCGCCCTCCGGAACCGGCACGCTATTGCCCTTGCGCAGGCCGACAAGTTCGGTCGGCAGCCGCGCCGCGGCCTCCGCCGGCGTGCGGGCCGGGGTGGTGGCGCAGGCGGCAAGGCCAAGGCTCGCGAGCAGGACGGCGAAAGTGGCCGGGCGCATCAGACGCTCTCCTCCAGCAGCAGCGCCGGGCGCTGTTGCAGCGCCGCGTGCCGATCCCCGCCCAGCAACCCGAGA
Source organism: uncultured Paracraurococcus sp. (assembly GCA_903896535.1). Lineage (GTDB taxonomy): Bacteria > Pseudomonadota > Alphaproteobacteria > Acetobacterales > Acetobacteraceae > CAITYE01. The sequence continues at coordinate 6,340 of CAITYE010000098.1, read as the reverse complement.
CGGTGCACATCCTCGTAGATCATCTTGAGTCCAATGTAGACGATCAGGGCACAGCCCACATAAGCGATCCAATGGTAGCGCTCCATCAGCTTCGAGATCACGGTCGCGGCAACGCCCATCATCAGGATCGAAATGACCAGGCCGATGATCAGCATCGACATGTTGCCATGCGCGGCGCCGGCGACGGCGAGGACGTTGTCGAGGCTCATCGAGACATCGGCGATGACGATCTGCCGCAGCGCGGTCGCCATGGTCTTTGTCTCCTGCTGGGCATGGTCGCCGCCGGCCTTCTCATCATCGCCCGCGCGCAGTTCCTTGAAGAAGGTCCAGGCGATCCAGAGCAAAAGGAGACCGCCGACCAGCAGCAGACCAGGAATCTCGAGCAACTGCACCGCGACAATGCTGAGGACGATCCGCAGCACGACGGCGAGGACCATGCCGAACATGATTGCCTTCGGCCGCTGCTCGGCAGGCAGGCCGGCGGCGGCGAGCGCGATCAGCACAGCGTTGTCGCCGGAGAGAATAATGTTCACGCCAAGGATCTGAATCAGGGTCGTCCAGTCCCAATTCTGGACGAAATCGGCAAAATTCATCGTGGGCGGCTCCGGCCTGGGTCGCTGTTCATGGCCGGTCCTCCGGCAAAACCCACCCTATGGCAGGGCGCCGGACCTGTGAAGAGTGGCCTGGTGGGGCGCTGGGCGGCGCCCCACCCCCAATTCAAGGGCCGGGTGCGCCGGGCGCGTCCACCGGCCGCCAGAGCGTCCGCACCGTCAGCGTCGCCACCGCGGCGATCGCCACCACCTGGGCCAGCGTCGCCAGCGCCCACATCCAGGCCGGGAAAACCTGCGGCACGGCGAGGTAGCCCAGCGGCAGCAGCAGGAAGGCATAGGCGCCCGGCACCTGGTCGGCGACCTGATGGGTGCCCTGCCAGATCATGTCTGCCGAGACGTAGAGGATCACCAGCAGGCCGACCCAGGCGATCCAGCGATGGCGGGTCAAGATATTGGCGATCAGCGTCGCTGCCACGCCCATCAGAACGACCGAAATCGCCAGCCCCACCACCAGCACCCAGGTATGGTCCTTGGCCGCGCCGGCCACCGCCAGCACGTTGTCCAGGCTCATCGACACATCAGCGACCAGGATTTGCATGATCGCCTGGCGGAGCGTCTTGCCTTTCCCCGGCCCGGCCGCAGCGCTTGCCGCCTGCCCGACCGCAGCTTCGGCCAGATCGTGCCCGCCCGCCCGCAACTCGCGGAACATCTTCCAGCAAACCCAAAGCAGCAACACGCCGCCCGCCAGGGTGATGCCGACGATAGAGAGCAGTTGCGCGGTGATGGCAGCGAAACCAATTCGCATCACGGTCGCCGCGACGATGCCCCAGAAAATCGCCTGCCGGCGCTGAGCGGGCGGCAAACCGGCGGCCGCCATGCCGACGACGATCGCGTTGTCCCCAGCAAGCACCAGGTCAATCAACAAGACCTGGGCAAGCGGGACGAGCCAATCCGGCATGAGCAATTCCTTCCAAGGCCAGGGGTGGACATACATATTCTGCAATCTTTCTGCAACCCTGCGGTACGAAAAAACCGCCCAGCCCGCGCGGGACTGCTTGCCCCCTGGCGGGCGACGGGCCAAAGCGAGGCCCGACGCATTACCTGAGGCACCGCATGGTCCCCCGCTACTCCCGCCCGCAGATGGCCGCGATCTTCTCTCCGGAGGAGCGCTTCCGTATCTGGTTTGAAATCGAGGCCCTGGCCGCCGAGGCGATGGGCGCGCTCGGCACCATCCCGGCCGAGGCGGCGCGGGTCATCCGCGAGAAGGGCGCGCCGCGGGCGGCCTCGATCGATGCCGCGGCGGTGGAGGCGATCGATGCCATTGAGCGGGTCACCCGCCACGATGTCATCGCCTTCCTCACCTGGATGCAGGAGGGAATCGGGCCGGAGGCGCGCTTCATGCACCAGGGCATGACCAGCTCCGACGTGCTGGACACCGCGCTGGCGGTGCAGCTCACCCGGGCGACGGACCTGCTGATCGCCGATGTCGATGCCGTGTTGGCCGCCCTCAAGGCCCGGGCGGCGGAGCATAAATACACGCCGACCATCGGCCGCAGCCACGGCATCCATGCCGAACCGACCACCTTCGGCCTCAAGCTCGCCGGGCATTACGCCGAATTCGCCCGTGGCCGCGCCCGGCTGGTGGCGGCGCGGGCGGAGGTGGCGACCTGCGCCATCTCCGGCCCGGTCGGCACCTTCGCGAGTGTCGATCCGCGCATCGAAGCCTTCGTCGCCGGCAAGCTCGGCCTGGCGGTCGAGCCGATCAGCACGCAGGTGATCCCGCGCGACCGCCACGCCGCCTGGTTCGCCGCGCTGGCCATCGTCGCCGCCGCGATCGAGCGGCTGGCCACCGAGGTCCGGCACCTGCAGCGTTCGGAAGTGCGCGAGGCGGAGGAGTTCTTCCATGCCGGGCAGAAGGGCAGCTCGGCCATGCCGCATAAGCGCAACCCGGTGCTGTCGGAAAACCTGACCGGGCTGGCCCGGCTGGTCCGCAGCCATGTCGTCCCGGCGCTGGAGAATGTCGCGCTGTGGCACGAGCGCGACATCAGCCATTCGAGCGTCGAGCGCGTCATTGCCCCCGATGCCGCCATCGGCCTGGACTTTGCCCTCGCGCGCCTCGCCGGGATGATGGAGAAGCTGACGGTTTATCCCCAGCAGATGCAGCGCAACATCGACAGCCTCGGCGGCGTCGTGCATTCACAAAAAGTGCTGCTGGCGCTGACCCAGGCCGGCATCAGCCGCGAAGCCGCCTATGCCGCGGTGCAGGGGGCGGCGATGCAGACCTGGCAGGCGCTGGGTACGCCAGAGGTCCGCCCCTTCGCCGCGAACCTGCTGACGGTGCCCGAGGTGGCGGCGCGCTTCGATGCCGCAAAACTCGCGGCGGTGATGGACCCGGCGCAGGATTTCCGCGCGGTGGATACGATCTTCGCCCGCGTCTTCGGCGCGGGCTGACCGCCTTCATCACACCTTCGCCGCGCCGTGATTTCGCCGCCATGCCCGCGCAGTCTTAGCCGCCTGGAGGAGGAGGGTCGCATGACACGCCGCTTTCGCTTTTTCCTCATCGCCGCGCTGGCCGGAGCGGCCGCGCTGCTACCGGGCACCGGGCAGGCCCATCGCCCCTGGGGACCCGCCTACGGCTACGGCTCCGCGTATGGCGCGCCGCGCTATTGGCGGCCGCCGCCGGCCTACTACCGGCCCTATGGGCCCGCGCCCTATTGGCGCGCGCCGGTCGTCGTCGCCCCGCCGCCGGTCTATTATCCGCCGCGCCCCTATGCGGCGCCGGGGGTCTCTGTCTGGATCCGCTGACCCCGGCGGCATGGGGCCGCGAGGTCGCCTGAGATGTGCACCGTCATCGTCCTGCATCGCCCCGGCCATGGCTGGCCCCTGCTGGTCGCCGCCAATCGCGATGAGAAGCTGGACCGCCGCGCCGACCCGCCCGGCCCCTGGTGGCCGGAATATCCCGGCCTGATCGGCGGGCGGGATCGCACCGCGGGCGGCACCTGGCTGGCGATGAACCCGGCTGGTGTCATCGCCTGCATTCTCAACCGCCCGGGCAGCCTGGGTCCGGCGCCCGACAAGCGCTCCCGCGGCGTGCTGCCGCTCCTGGCCATCGCGCGCGCGGCGTCCGCCGCCGCCGCCGCCGAGCTGATCGCCGGCCTCGATGCCCGGGACTGGCGGCCTTTCAACCTGGTGCTGGCCGACCGCGACGGCGCCTGGTTCGGCAAGGGGCTCGGCGCTGGACGGCCACAGCTTTCGCCGCTGGCGCCGGGCCTATCGATGGTGACGGCGCATGACCCGAACGATCTTTCCAGCCCGCGCACCGCCCGCCACCTGCCCCGCTTCCAGGCCGCGCCGGCGCCCGACCCGGCCGAACAGGATTGGCTGTCCTGGGAGAATCTGATCGCCGATGGCGGCTATGAGCACGGCTTGAACGAGACGCTCTGCGTGCCACCCTTGGGCGGCTTCGGCACCGTCTCGGCCAGCCTGATCGGGCTGCCGCGGCGCGGCGCGCCGGTCTGGCGCTTCGCCCCCGGGCCGCCGGGGCGGACCGCCTTCGCGCCGGTGCCGCTGCGCCAGACTGAACCGAGATCATAACGGTTTGCCAGATTTGAGGAATTGAGCGGATTGAGGCGAGGCACCGGATTCCCGGCGGCTATATTTTACCGCCATTTGTCAGATATTTTTAGATTTTGAATTGTTCAAACCCCCCTCAATTCGCCTGATTTTCCCTCAAGCGATACTGTGCCGGGTCGCGGAAGTTCCGGGTCCGGATTAGCACCCGGACGGGCCATGGGCGGCTGCAAGGGCGGAGATTCAATTATCAAAGAACAGGCAAAAAATCCTACCACACGCGTCGCCAAAAAGCCAGCAGAACCCAGCCCCCCTCATCCGCCCGGCGCCGCCACCGGCACGCCCAGCGCCTCCGCCATCCAGGCCAGGCGGTGCTTCTGCGCCGCCCGCGCATGCCCGCGCGCCGCCGCCTCCGCCGCCGCGCCATCCCGCCGCAGCAGGGCATCGCGCAACGCCGTGTGTTCGGCATGCGCCTGTTCCGCCCGCCCGGCCCGGGTCAGCAGCGAGGGCAGCAGCGCCATGGTCGCGCCCAGCTGTTCCAGGCTGCGCAGCAGATAACGGTTATGCGCGGCCAGATAGAGCAGCCCGTGCAGCCGCTGGTTGATGCCGGCCAGCCGCAGCGCATCGGTGAAGGCGGCCGGCTCCGCGGCGATCAGCTCGGCCATCGCCGCCAGCTCGGTCTCGGTCGCGTGTTGTGCCGCCAGCCGCGCCGCCGCGCCTTCCAGAATCTCCCGCATCACGTAAAGCTCGACCACCTGGGCGTGGTCGGGGCGGGTCACCGTCAGGCCGCGGCGCGGCGCATGCGTCAGCAGCCCCTCCGCCTCCAGCCGGGCGATCGCCTGGCGGACCGGGGTGCGGGAGACGCCGAAGCGGGCGGCCAGGTCGGTCTCGGTCAGCCGCAGGCCGGGCGCCAGCGTGCCGGCGCGGATCGCCGCGCGGATCCGCCCATAGGCATCCTGCCCAAGGTCGCGCGGGATCGGCGGGGCGCTGTCCATGCTGGGGTTTTATCGCGACCCGGCCCCTGGACGCCACTGTATCCAGCGGGATACAGAGCTGAGCAGGAGAAAACCCGTCCATGCCGCAGCGAGGCGCCTTGCCATGATGCCCGATATTTCCCGCCTCTGGGACGTGCTGGTGGTGGGCGGCGGCAATGCCGCGCTTTGCGCCGCCATCACCGCCCGCAAGCTCGGCGCCTCGGTCCTGCTGCTGGAACACGCGCCAAAAAGCCTGCGCGGCGGCAATAGCCGGCACACCCGCAACCTCCGCGCCCTGCATCAGCAGCCGACTGGCGTGCTGACCGACAAGTATCTGGAGGAGGAGTACTGGGACGACCTGCTGCGCGTCACCGGCGGCAAGACGGATGAGGGCCTGGCCCGCATGTGCATCCGCGCCAGCGAACACGCGCCGGGCTTCCTCAGCGAATGCGGCGTGACCTTCCAGCCTTCGCTATCGGGCACGCTCTCGCTCTCCCGCACCAATGCCTTCTTCCTCGGCGGCGGCAAGGCGCTGCTGAACGCCATGTACCGCACGGCCGAAAAGCTGGGCGTGCAGGTCATCTATGACACCGAGGTGCAGCATATCGACGTGCAGGAAGGCCATGCGACCGAAGCGCTGGTCACCTATCGCGGCTTCCCGGAACGCGTCCGCTTCAAGACCGTGATCGCCTCCGCCGGCGGGTTCCAGGCGAACCGCAACTGGCTGCGCGAATACTGGGGCGATGCGGCGGATCGCTTCCAGATCCGCGGCACCCCCTATGCCCAGGGCACGATCCTGAAGGATCTGCTGGGCCAGGGCGTGCAGCAGGTGGGTGATCCGACGCAGTTCCACGCGGTGGCCAATGATGCCCGCGCACCGCTGGAAGATGGCGGCCTCGCGATGCGGCTGGACTGCGTGCCCTATGCCATCGTCGTCAACCGCAACGTCGATCGCTTCTATGATGAAGGCGAGGATGTCTGGCCGAAGCGCTACGCCATCTGGGGCCGGCTGATCGCGCAGCAGCCGCTGCAGGAAGCCTTCGCCGTCACCGATAGCCAGGCGGTGATGGACTACCTGCCGAGCGTCTTCCCGCCCTATCGCGCCGATACCATCGCGGAGTTGGCCGGCATGGCCGGGCTCGATGCCGGCAAGCTGGAGACGGTCGTGGCGGACTACAACGCCGCCGTCCGCCCCGGCACCTTCAAGGGCGGTGAGCTGGATGATTGCCGCACCGAAGGGCTGAC
>CAITYE010000097.1 GCA_903896535.1 uncultured Paracraurococcus sp. | reverse complement strand
GCCACAGCGCAGCAGAAACACTGCGCTGCCCCTTATGGCGAACGCTCGCGGCACACCATGCCCCGGCCCTGGAGCAGGCTTTGTTGATATGGATCAAACGATGATCCATCCGAACGGAGATAACCTGCTTTACCGGCTGGCCCGTGCGGCCTGGCTGCCCGCGGCATTGCCGGCCGCCTGCGGATCGACCAGATCGGCGGGTGGCGGAAGGGTATTGATCGGCGGGGTCGGCGGCGGCGGCCCGCAGGCCGCCAGCAGCGCCAGGATCGCCAGTAAGCCGCCGCGCGTCATCATCATGCTCATCGCCCCACCGCATAGCCCTGCATGCCGCGCGGATTGGCGCCGGCAAAAATCTGCCCATCGGCTTCCAGCCGCGCCCCGGTCAGCCGGCCTTCGCTCCACTCGCCGCCCATCTCGGCGACATGCCCGCGGGCGTTCAGCTCGGCCAGCACCTGCGGGTCGTAGCGCCCCTCGATCACCAGCTTCCCCGGCTTCGCCCCGCGCGGCCAGAAGCTGCTGATCCAGTGTTCGCTGTGGAAGCTGGGCAGGTCGATCGCCTGCTGGATGCCCAGGCGGTGGTCCACCATGCGCGCCAGCATGATCGCCTGCCACTGGTCCTGCTGCTCGCCGCCCGGCGTGCCGAAGGCCATCCAGGGCTTGCCGTCCCGCAGCACGAGCGAGGGGGAAAGCGTGGTGCGCGGCCGCTTGCCGGGCTTAAGGCCGTTGGGCAGGCTTTCATCCAGCCAGAACATCTGGCAGCGCGACCCCAGGCAGAAGCCAAGTCCGGGAATCGCCGGGGAGCTTTGCAGCCAGCCGGCGGACGGCGTCGCCGAGACGAAATTGCCCCAGCGGTCGATGACATCGATATGGCAGGTATCGCCGCCGGAGGCGCCGAGGCGGGAGACGGTGGGCTCACCGCTGCCCATCGCCTGCTGCACGCCCTGCCCGCGCGCGATGGCGGCGGCGTAATCGACCTGCGGCGTCCGGCCCGCAACCGCGCCGGGCCGGAAGCTATTCGCCGCCTGCGGCCCGATCAGTGCGCGCCGCGCGGCGTTGTAGGCGGGGGAGAGCAGTGCGGTGAGCGGCACATCGACGAAATCGGGGTCGCCGTAATAGGCCTCCCGATCCGCATAGGCGAGCTTCATCGCCTCGGTCACGGTGTGGACGAACTCGCTCCCCAACGGGTCCATGCCGGCGATATCGAAGCCTTCCAGCAGCGTCAGCGTTTGCAGCATGGTCGGGCCCTGGCTCCAGGGGCCGCATTTCAGCACGGTGGTGCCGCGATAGGCGCTGCGGCAGGGGGCTTCCTTGGTGGCGCGCCAGCCGGCCATGTCAGCGGCCGTCAGCAGCGAGGTATGCCGGCGGCCGGACGTATCCAGCGCTTCGAAGCGGCGGCCGAAGGCGTCGATCGCCTCGGCGACGAAGCCGCCATACCAGGCGCGCCGCGCGGCTTCGATCTGCGCCACGCGATCCGCGCCGGCGGCTTCGGCTTCCCGCACCACCCGGCTGTAGGTCGCGGCCAGTTCCGGATTGGTATAGGTGCCGCCCGGCGTCAGGCCGCGCAGCCACAGCGCGGCGGAGGTCGGCCAGGCGGTCTCGAATAGCGGGCGCACCGTCTCGATCGTCGCGCAGACGCGCGGCACCAGATGCGCGCCGTTCTGCGCATAGCCGATGGCATAGGCGAGGATCTCGCCCAGCTTCCAGGTGCCGTGGTCGCGCAGCATCAGCGCCCAGGCATCGAAGGCGCCGGGGATCGGCGCGCAGAGAAAGCCGGTGCCCGGGACAATATCGAGGCCGAGCTCGCCCTGCAGCTTGGCGACCGTCATCGCCGCCGGCGCCGGGCCCTGGCCGCAGATGACCAGTTGCGTATCGGTCTTGGCGTCATGCAGCAGGATCGGGCAATCGCCGCCGGGCCCGTTCAGATGCGGCTCGACAATCTGCAAGGTGAAGCCGGCGGCGCAGGCGGCGTCGAAGGCATTGCCCCCGCGTTCCAGCACCGCCATGCCGACCTGCGAGGCGATCCAATGCGTCGAGGCGACCGCCCCGAAGGTGCCGGCGATCTCCGGCCGGGTGGTGAACATGCAGCGCTCTCCGCAAAGACCGGGAAAGCTTAGCCGCGGCCGCCGCCCAGGGAAAACCGCTCGGCGATCCGGAAGGGCGCGCCGGGCTCGGCCTGGGTGAACAGGGTCAGCTGGTGGCAAATCCGGGTGCGGCCGGCCGCCGCCGCGAAATGGCCGGCGGCGAAGGGCAGGATGGCGTCGCGCTCGACCGCTTCCAGCCGTCGGGTGAGCGTGACGTGGAAGCGCCACTCCTCCAGGACATAAGGGTAGCCCCAGCGCTGAAGATAGGCGTCCTGGCGCGCCGTCAGCCCGGCTTGGCGGCGGCGCGCGGTCTCGGTCGCGTCCGCGGCCTGCCGATAGGGGTCGAGGCCCCGGACACAGGCCTCGGCGAGCTGATGCAGCGCCGGGCAGGGGGCGGATTCGCGGAGCGCCAGGAAGCCGTCCAGCTCGGCCACCGTCAGCGGCGGCAGCGCGAAGGGTTCGGTTGCCGCCGCCACGCGCTCGGCCGCCGTCAGGAGTTCCTGCCAGGAGGCATTGGCGCGAAACGGCGGCTTGAGGGTTGCGTGCAGGCCATAGAGGCGCGGCGCGGCGGTCAGGGCGGCCAGATCGAAGCCGGGGAGGGTGGGCTGGCGCACCGGCGCCCCGCTCTCCGCATCCCGCCCCAGCCAGCCGGCGCCGAGCGCGTGCAAGGCATCGTCCAGATCGGGCGCCCAATAGAGAGCGACCCGGGCGCCGGGCTGGCTGGCGCCGATCACGCGACGCGCCGCCCCTGGCGCCAGGTCTGGCGCATATGGGGCAAGCCTTCGAAGACGGTGATGCGGACGAGGTCGGCCCGGAGGCCCGGCGCGAGCCGGCCGCGATCGTGCAGGCCGATCATCGCCGCCGGTGCCGCCGTGATCAGCGCGATGGCCGCGTGCAGGGGAAGCGCCCCCGTCGCGGCAGCGCGCCAGGCGCCTTCGACCATGGAAGCCGGCACATAGTCCGAGGCCAGCGCATCGACCAGCCGGCCGGGCAGCAGGTCCGCGACCGAGAGATTGCCGGAATGGCTGCCGCCCCGCACGATATTGGGTGCGCCGGCGATGATGCCGAGGCCAAGCCGCCGGGCTTCCTCGGCGGCGACCATGGTGACCGGAAACTCGCTCATCGCAATGCCGTCGGCGGCGTTGCGGCGAACCTGCTCCACCGTGTCGTCATCGTGGCTGGCCAGCGGTAGGGCGCGATGCGCTAGTCGTTGCAGCAGCCATCGCCGATGCGGCTCCAGCAGGCGGGCGCGCTGTTCCAGCAGGTACTCGACCCGCTCACCGACCGCGTCGCCGGTCAGTTGCAGCTGCCTGGCGCGCATCAGCCGATAGCGTTCGACATCGCGGTATTGCCCGACACCGGGGGAGTGATCCATCAGGCTGGCCATGACGACCCGCGGGTGATCGGCCACGGTATCGAGTTCGGCGGGCATATCCGCCGCCGGCAGCTCGCAGCGGAGATGCAGGAGATGCTCGCTTTTCAGCAATCCTGTATCGGCGAGGCTATCGAGGTCGCGCACCCCGTCGCGAAAGGTCTGAATCCGCCCGCGGTCGAAGCCGAGATCGCCGAGGCAGAGGGCGTCGAGCACGGTCGTGACCCCGGCCGCCGCGCATTGCGCATCATGCGCCAGCATCGCCGACCGGCT
>CAITYE010000096.1 GCA_903896535.1 uncultured Paracraurococcus sp. | reverse complement strand
GGATGGTACCGTCTGGCACGCACCACTAGTCATTGATTTGGTGGGCCGATTCACCCGACCCTTGGGTACCAAGCGTCGGGATCGGACCACTAGAAATCCTCGTGCAAGCTAGGCCTTGGCAAAAAATGCCTCAAGGCCGGGAAACAGCTCCGCCCCCTCCCTCCCCAAGCAGATCAAGAATTTGGTTCCCGGTTCTCAGCCACGCAGCGTTGACGCCTAGCCGTGCGCCAAACATCACGGCGCCCGTGTGCTTGCGCTCCCAGTTCCGAGTTTCTGCGTCGGGATTAGGGGGAAGTAAGCAAACCTCACAATATCGGCGTTGTGCGAGCGTTGCGAAAAACCCGCTACGCACCATTGGCTGACATGTCCGCGTCCATCTTACCGCAGAATGCCGTAACTGCCTCTCTAACGAATTCGATTTGCCACCAATTCGTCTACAACACTAGGGTCCGCAAGCGTACTCGTATCGCCAAGGCTGTCGGTTTCGTTCGCGGCGATCTTGCGCAGGATGCGTCGCATGATTTTGCCAGATCGGGTCTTCGGCAGGCTCGGCGCCCATTGGATGACGTCTGGGGAGGCGATAGGCCCGATCTCCTTGCGCACCCAGGCAACAAGCTCTTTGCGCAAGGCGTCGGTCGGCTCCTCACCGGCATTCAGCGTGACGTAGCAATAGATGCCCTGTCCCTTCAGATCGTGCGGCATGCCAACGACCGCCGCCTCGGCGACCTTGGGGTGGGCAACGAGCGCGCTCTCGATCTCGGCGGTGCCCATGCGGTGGCCGGAGACGTTGATGACATCATCCACTCGACCGGTAATCCAATAGTAGCCATCGGCGTCGCGCCGGGCGCCATCGCCGGTGAAGTACATGCCTTTGAAGGTCGCAAAATACGTCTGTCCAAAGCGAGGATGATCGCCGTAGATCGTCCGCATCTGCCCCGGCCAGCTATCCAACAGCACGAGGTTCCCCTCGGTCGCGCCTTCCAGGATCTTTCCCTCGCCATCCACCAGCGCCGGACGCACGCCGGGCAGCGGCAGCGTGGCGGACCCTGGCTTCTGCGCGATGGCGCCGGGCAGCGGGGAGATCAGGATGCCGCCGGTCTCGGTCTGCCACCAAGTATCGACGATCGGGCAGCGCTCGTCGCCGACCACGCGGTAGTACCAGAGCCAGGCCTCGGGGTTGATCGGCTCGCCAACGGAACCCAGGACGCGCAGGGTCTTACGGCTGGTCCGCTTCACTGGCGCCTCACCTTCCCGCATCAGGCTGCGGATCGCGGTCGGCGCGGTGTAGAAGATGTTGACCGCGTGCTTGTCGACCACCTGCCAAAAACGGTCGATGGCGGGATAGTTTGGCACGCCTTCGAACATCAGCGTCGTTGCGCCGTTCGCGAGCGGGCCATAGACGATGTAGGTATGGCCGGTGACCCAGCCAACATCGGCGGTACACCAGTAAATCTCGCCGGGGCGGTAGTCGAAGACGATCTCATGGGTGTAGCTGGCCCAGACCATATAGCCCCCGGTGGTGTGCAGCACGCCCTTCGGCTTGCCGGTGCTCCCGGAGGTATAAAGAATGAACAGCGGATCCTCCGCGCCCATCGGCTCTGGCGTGCAGATCGCCGGCTGCGCTGCGGTCAGCGCATCGTAGAAATGGTCGCGCCCGGCCTGCATCGGCACCGTGCCACCGGTATTGCGGACCACGATCACGTTGCTAATCGACGGGCAGCTCTTCAGCGCCTCGTCGGCATTGGTCTTCAGGGGCACCTTGCGGCCGCCGCGCCGCCCTTCATCGGCGGTGATCAGCAGCGAACATTCGCTGTCCTGGATCCGCGAGGCGAGGCTGTCGGGGGAGAAGCCCCCAAATACGATGGAATGGATCGCGCCGACCCGGGCGCAGGCCAGCATGGCCACTGCGGCCTCGACGATCATCGGCAGATAGATACAGACGCGGTCGCCCTTCTTCACGCCCAGTGCCCGCATGGCGTTGGCGAGCTTGCAGACCTGGGCATGCAGCTCGCGGTAGGTGACCTTGGCGTCGCTGCTGGGGTCGTCGCCTTCCCAGATGATCGCCACCTGCTCACCCCGGGTGGCAAGATGCCGATCAAGGCAGGAGACGGAGGCATTCAGCACGCCATCCTCGTACCAGCGGATGCTGACATCGCCGGTGAAATCAACGCTCTTGATGCGGGTGGGCGGCGTCATCCAGGCGATGCGCTGCGCCTCGGCCTTCCAGAAGCCTTCCGGATCGGCCGCCGCCGCATCGGTCATCGCCTGCCACTTGGCCTTAACAACCAGGGCCTTGGCCGCGATCTCGGGCTTTACCGCGATCAGCTCGTCCGCCATGCCAGGCTCCTCCCACCTTATTTGTCGATCTCTGGCGGATGTTAGGCCATGGCGCCTCGCGTTTCGTCAATCCGGGGGCGGCGCGAAGCAGGCATGAAAGACCCCGCCCGCAAAAAATACGGGCGGGGCAGGTGGTGCCAGAGGCGGCGTCAGTTCGCGCGGGTGGGCTGGACGGGCTGCGCGGGCTGGGCGGCAACCTTGCCATCCTGCGCCGGGCGCGGTGCGCTGCCCTGGCGCTCCGCCGTCGCGGGCTTGGCGGTGCCGATGGCGGCGGGGCTGGCCGGCTGCACGCTGCCGGCCACGGGCGGCGCCAGCACGGCACTGCGCCCGCTGGCGCCCTGCGCGCCAGGACCCGAGGGGCTAGCGGGCATGCCGCTTACCGCTTGCGCAAAGGCCGGGGCGGTGGCGAGCAGCAGAGCAAAAGCGAAAAGGCTGGTCCTCGTGAGCATGATGTCCTCCGTGGTGTCGGGGACATCGCCCCGGCACAGACACACCATCGCCCCCGACCGGGGCAAAGACAGGTTGATGCCAAGGTGTTTTCGTGCCGATCACGGCGAAATTCGGGCGATCACGGCGATGCGGCTCGCCTAAACGCCGGCTTCCGCAGCGACGACGATCTGCCCGTCGTTAATCTCGTGCGGCACGGCTTCAAGTGCTTCGCCGACGCAAGGACCGGTGATGCAGACGCCGTCTTCGATGCGGAAGCGGGCGCCATGCGCGGAGCAGATGATCACCTGCTTCTTGGCATCGAGGAAGCGATGCGGCAGCGGCTCCAGCGGCAGGCCGACATGCGGGCAGGCATTGACGTAAACATGCAGAGCGCCATAGCGCCGCACCGCGAAAAGGCCGGTAAAGCTACCCGGCGCGGCCGGAAATCCCCTCGCCTCACCCTCCCCGATCTCCTCCGCCCGGCAGAGGACGCGCATCGGTGCCGCCTTATCCCCGTATTGCTGGCCAGGCACTGTTTTTCTCCTCCCAAATATCCGACGGCTCGCGTCATCTGCGGGCATCCAAGGCCTCACCGCAAGGTGGCGTTCCGCGCTGGCGCCTGCCCCGTGCTCAGCCTTCGTGGACGACGAGGGGCACAAGGCGACCGCAGCGAAGGCAAGCCCCCACCCGCCTGGGTGTCCCGAGGCCAGCTGGCGCGGGGGCGAAGCGTGGCCACGCCCTCAACCGCCCGTCCAGCCGCCCAGCTTTGTCAAAGCAGACCAATGCATCGAACTCACCGGCATGACCGAGAGGCGTGACTGGCGCACCAGAGCGAGGTCAGCAAAAGCGGGCGTCGCCTTGATGGTGGCTAGCGTGACCGGCTGGGGCAGGGGGCCGACCGCCCGCACATCGACGCAGACCCATCGCCCGGTCGTATCGGTGGGGTCGGGATAGGCCTCCCGCACGACCTCGACGACGCCCACGATCTCCTTGCCGACGTTCGAATGATAAAAAAAGGCAAGGTCACCAAGCCGCATCGCCTTCAAATTATTCGCGGCCAGGGCGTTCCGCACCCCGGTCCAGGCCTCAACCCCGTTGGCCACCTGCTGATCCCAGGAAAAGGCGTCCGGTTCGCTTTTCACAAGCCAATAGGCCATGGCCATCCCCATCGCTAAACGTCGGCAGGGTAATGGCCGATCGACCCGCTTCAAAGCGGCGGCTTTGGTCTCTAGTATAGGGGTGTGGAAAACCCCGAGACACCGCTCAGCCGCGCGCCGTCGCTGCACCGTTTTGCCAATCCCGGCCGCTTCCTGCGCCTCTCCGGCCGAGTGCTGCCTTGGCTGACGGCGGCTGCTTTGGTCTCGCTGGCCATCGGCCTGGGTTGGGGATTGTTCTACGCGCCGCCCGATTGGCAGCAGGGCGAGACGGTGCGAATCCTCTACATCCACGTGCCCATGGCTTGGCTTGCCATGGGCGGCTATGCCGGACTGGCGGTTGGTTCCATCCTCGCGTTGGTCTGGCGACACCCCCTGGCCGATGTGGCGTGCCGGGAACTCTCGCCGCTGGGAGCCGCCGTGACCGCCCTCTGCTTGGCGACCGGCAGCCTCTGGGGCAAGCCAATGTGGGGAACGTGGTGGGTCTGGGACGCGCGGCTCACCTCCGTCCTGGTCCTGTTCTTCCTGTGGCTAGGTCATGCCGCGCTAAGCCGCGCCTTTGACGATGCCGAGCGGGGCGCGCGCATGGCAGCGATCTTGGCGCTGATCGGTGCGGTCAATCTGCCGATCGTCAAGTTCAGCGTCGATTGGTGGAACACGTTGCACCAGCCAGCCAGCGTGACGAAGCTTGGCGCCCCCTCGTTGCATGT
>CAITYE010000095.1 GCA_903896535.1 uncultured Paracraurococcus sp. | reverse complement strand
TGGTCGTGCGGGCCGCGTGGATAGTCCTTCATCAACTGCGCCATGCCAGCGGATTTTCCCGCGGCTTTCGCTGCCTCGAGCATCGTCTCGCGTCCGCCGTGGCAGCCGGCGTCGAGCACCGGGCTAGACTCCTTCATAAACGACCTCGAGGCTTGGCCGCGCCAGCAACTCAGGTGCGCACATGTCTTCAATCGTCGCCGGCTCCAGCACGACGCTGCGGCCAACTGCTTCGCCCTTGAACAAGCCCAGAAGTCCTTCCTGGGTGAGCGGTGTCGGGCGCTGCGGCGGCGCCTCGCCAACCGCAACGCCCAGATTGGCGAATAGGTCGGACCAGCGTCCGCCCGGCTTGCCGATGATCTCGTAATTCGCACTCTTGCGGCGGATGTCTTCATCGGCCGGGATGGCGGCGAGGACGGGAATGCCGGCAGCGTCGGCGAAGGCTTTTGCCTCACCGGTACCGTCATCCTTGTTGATCACCATGCCAGCAACGCCGACATTCCCGCCTAGCTTGCGGAAATAGTCGACCGCGCTGCAGACGTTGTTGGCGACATAGAGTGACTGCAAGTCATTCGAGCCAACAACGATGACTTTCTGACACATGTCGCGGGCGATCGGCAGGCCAAAGCCGCCGCAGACGACGTCACCCAGGAAGTCGAGCAGGACGTAATCAAAATCCCATTGGTGGAAGCCCAGCTTCTCAAGCAGCTCGAAGCCATGAATGATCCCGCGGCCGCCGCAGCCGCGCCCGACCTCCGGCCCACCTAACTCCATGGCGAACACACCGTCGCGCTTGAAGCAGACATCGCCGATCTTCACCGCTTCGCCGGCCGCCTTCTTGCGGGACGACGTCTCGATGATGGTGGGGCAACTCTTGCCGCCGAACAGCAGGCTTGTGGTATCGCTTTTCGGGTCGCAACCGATGAGCAAAACGCGCTTGCCCTGCTGCGCCATCATGTAGCTGAGGTTGGCCAGGGTGAAGGATTTGCCGATACCACCCTTGCCGTAGATCGCGATGATCTGTGTCTTGGAAGCCGGCTCTTCGCCGTTTTTCAGTGCGCCATCGTTAGGGCGCGGGGGCAGCGCGAGGCCGGACGTCGCATTCATGCGTTTGCGCTCCACTCAAGAACCATTTTTAGGCAGTTCGGGTCGGTAAACGCGGTGCGATAGGCAGCGGGTGCCCGCTGCGCGCATTCGCGGTGGGTGATCAGGCCATCGAGGGAGAGACGCCCCTCGGTCAGGAATTCTATCACCCGCTGCATATCGGCAGGCTGCCATTCGGCAGCGACGCGAAGCCGTGCCTCACGCATGAAGGCCGGCACAAAGGGAAAAGTCAGTGGCTCGGAGTAGAAGCCGGCCAAGACGACCTCTCCGCCGGGCGCGAGGCGCGCGATCAGGTTCGGCAGCAAGGCGGAGTCGCCGCTCGCATCATAAATAGCGGCGTAGTCGTTCCGACTATCCTCGCTCGGATCGCAGACATGGTAGCCGACCGCACCCTCTTGGCGCTGCGGATTGCGCTCCCAGACCGTGGGCGTGGGGGCGCCATGCGCTACCGCCAGACGAGCAAGCAGACGGCCAAGAACGCCATGGCCGATGATCAGTTCCGGTAGGCGAGCACCCTCGGCCGCCAGTGCGTGCTGCGCGGTTGCGGCGAGGGCGAGGAGAATGCCGCGATCGCCCAGCGCCGAGTCGATGACCGTGGCACGCGCGCCAGGCACAACCAGCCGTGCAGCCGCCGCGCCGAACAGGCCCCGGACTTGGGAGAAACAGCGGGCGCCAGCAACAAAGACTCGGTCGCCCTCACGGTGGCCCGATTGCGTCCCGGCCATGGCGATCCGCCCGACGCTCTCGTAGCCAGGCACCAGCGGGTAACCCATGCCGGGAAAATGAGGCATGCGGCCTTCCCAAAGCAGGCGCTCGGTCCCGGTGCTGATGCCGCTCCAATCGACATCAACGACCACATCGGCCTCGCCAGGGGCGACGATGTCTACTCGACTGAGCTCAAGCCGCTCTGGCTCTCGAAGCAGGACCGCGATGGTATCCAAGGCCGACGTTCCTCGTGGTTGATGTCATTCTAACTTGACAGTTTAGGACGTCAAGAAAAGTGTACGCCTCTTCAGCTCTTTTCTGCGATGAGCACCCGGGTGAGGAGCGGCAGGGCGGTTGGCGCCTCCCGCACCTGCCCAAAGCCGGCGCTGCGGAGCATGGCGATCAGCTCGGCGGCGCTGCGCGGTCGCCCACTGCCCATGGCGAAAAGGTAGAAGCCGAAATAGGCGCCACCCATCGGCTCGGCCCCGGGCGTCTCGGCCATGGGCTCGGCGACCAGCAGCCGGCCACCCGCGGGCAGGGCCGCATATGCCTTGGCCAGCAAGTGTTGAGCGACCGCATCGTCATGGTCGTGCACCACCCGGACCAGAGAGATAGCGTCGCACCCCTCGGGTAAGGTGTCGGTTCGAAAACTGCCGCCATGCAGCTGGGCGCGGCCCGAAAGCCCCGCCGCACCCATCCGGGCCTCCGCTTGTGGCAAGACCGCAGGTAGATCAAAGAGGTGCAGTTGCAGGGCGGGCGCCACCCGGCCCGCGGCCGCCAGGAAACTTCCGTCGCCGCCGCCGATATCCAACAAGCGGCGATGCTGGGAAAAATCGTAGGCGGCCAGGATTTCGGCGGCGATCATCGGCTGCGTCGCGGCCATCAGCGCGGTGTAAGCGGCGACTCCGGCCGGGTCTGGCGGGGCGCTGGCGCGGGCATAAGCCCAGTACCCTTCCAGGCTTGTCCCGCCGCCATCCCGGCGCAACAGCGCGACTGGGTCAGCGAGGTCCCGGTACAGGGTCGCGTGATGCTCGACCATGGCAAGGATGCCAGGATCGCCCAGCAGCGCGGTGCCGAGCGGCCCGATGCCATGGCGCCCGTCCCGCCGCCGTGCGGTCAGCCGCAACGACTCGGTGGCGCTTAGCAGGCACCCGGCCGCCGCTTCGGAAAGCTGCAGCCGCGCCGCGATGGTCGCCAGCGGCAAAGGTGCGTCCCGCAGCGTCTCGAACAGCCGCAGTCGGACCGCCGCCAGTAGGGTCTGTGAATAGACGAAGCCTGCACAAAGATCGAAAAGCGCGCGGGCCCGCCGGCGGGCGATCGGACGGGTCAGGGGGAAGCGGGCTGCCCAGGCGCGGAAGCCGGCATCGACTTCCAGGCTTTGCTGCCAGGCGCGTAGGCGATCCCGCCAGCCCAAGGCTGCACCACTCCCTGGCATGCTGACGGCGACCACGCGGCGCCTCAGGCCGCTGCTGCGGTGAAGCGCTTCGGCAAGAGCCGTTCCGCTTCCTGGCGAATTAACCCCTGCAGTGCGGCTTGCCCGGGGCAGGGTGGCACAGCCGCCGCAGCTTCCGCCGCCAAGCGCTCCAGCCGCCGCAGGGCGCCGCCGAGGCCAAAGGTCTCAACGGCGTTGGGCCGGCCATGGGCCGCGTCCTGGCCGGCCGGCTTGCCCAGCGCCTCGTCGCTCGCCACCGCATCGCTGATATCGTCGGCGACCTGATAGGCTTCGCCCAGCCGCTCGCCGACCAACTGCCAGGTGGCCGCCGGCGCACCAGCCGAGAGCGCGCCAGCCAGGGCGGCCGAGGCGAAGAGGGAGCCGGTCTTTTCCTGTTGATAAACAGAAAGGTCGGTACTGGGCTCACACTCCCAGGCCTGACCCGCGACGATACCGTGCGGTACGCCGACACTATCGCCAACCGCCATCAGCACCGGCCCGAGGCGCTCAGGCGCCACCCGCCCGCTTCGCGCCAGCAGCTGAAAAGCGAGGACAATCAGGGCATCCCCAGCGAGGACCGCCAGCGGCTCGCCGAAGGCGACATGCAACGACGGCTTGCCGCGGCGGGTCGCCGCATCGTCAAAGCAGGGCAAATCGTCATGCACCAAAGATGCGCAGTGCAGCAGTTCGATCGCGGCGGCCGCGCTATCAGCCAACGGCGACCGATCATCGCCGCAGGCAGCCGCAACCGCGAGGCAGAGCCTAGGGCGAACCCGGGCGCCGCGGGGGAAGACGGCATAGCGCATGGCCTCGGCCAAGCGAGGCGGACATCCCCTCTGGGCGGCCAGGTCGACCGCCTCGGTCAGGGTCCGTTCGATGCGCGTCACGGCGTCCATGGGCACCCTCGCTGTCTAGTTTCTCCACCACTCGAACTGTCAGCTTTTGTTGACGCTGAAGTCAATGGGAAACCTGTGCGACCCGCAGATATCAAGCGTCGGTGGCTCTCGGCGCCGCGAAACCCGAACCAGCAGGCCGAAATCGAGACATATGCCTAATAAGGCGTCACCCGGCCGCATGATTCCTCGGGCCAAGTGTCATGGCGACCGAGCCGGGAGTCAGCTGGCCCGCTCGAAACGCCGGGCCTCGCCCAGGCGCTCCAAAAGATCGAGGAACCGAATCATCCGCTCCTCAGGCGCCCAGGCCATCTCCCCACCGTCCCGCAGAGGCACCTTCGCGGCAACCGCAGTCAGGAGAAACTGTGCGGCCGCCACCGGTGGAGCGTTGATCGCCCCGCCGGGACGCAGAGCAGCCAGGCAACTCCGGCCGAGGAGAATGAGTTTCCGTCGCGCACCAACCGCAGCCCGCGAGCCCACACTGTCGTAGCCGCGGCGGGCGACCTCATCGCCTATGGCGGCATAGATCAGCCGCGCGGCCCCAATCCCGGGGCGGCAATCGACGGGCAGCCGCGCAATACCTCCAGCCGCTCGTTGGTATAGGAGAGCCGCTTCTCCCAGCAGCCGCTCGATGACCTGGCCAAGAGCCGGGGTGAAACTCGGCGCCGCCAGGAAATCTTGCGGCATGATCCCGGCGTCCCGCAGCCATCCATGAGGCAGGTAAAGCCGGCCGTTCCGCGCGTCCTCGCCGACATCCCGGGCGATGTTGGTGAGTTGCATGGCGATGCCCAAGTCGCAGGCGCGGGCCAACACGGCGGGGCGGCGTTCACCCATCAGCAGGGCCATCATCACGCCGACGGTGCCGGCAACCCGGGTCGCATAGGCGGTCAACGCCTCGAAATCCTCGTATTGGCGGCCGGCCCGATCCCAGGCGAAGCCTTCGATCAGCGCATCCGGGATCGCTCGTGGGATCCCATACCGTGCCACGACGGCGGCCATGGCCCGATCGGCGGGCGAATCCTGCGGGGTCCCGACATAGATATCGGCCAATCTGGTCCGCAAAACGGCCAGCGCCGTAGGGCTGTCGTCAAGATCGATGGCATCGTCGGCAACCCGACAGAAGGCGTAAAGCGCGGTTGCGGGGACGGCGATGCGCGCGGGCAGAAGGCGGGAGGCGGCATGGAAGCTCTTCGATCCATCCGCGAGCAGCGCGCGACAGGCTCCCAGATCGACGGCATCCAGGACATCGTTGGCGGCCATGGGCTGTCCTTTCGGGCGCAATGCAGTTTTCCTTTACGGAAAAAAATGTAAACATGTCCTGACACAAAGGGCTAGCCCCTTCGTGGTTCTTTTGGGTGGAGGCAGGTATGGCGGATGGCGGGTCTGGATTGCGGACGCCGCGGGCGATTGTCATCGGCGCCGGCTTCGGTGGCCTCGCAGCAGCGATCCGGCTAGGGGCTCGCGGTTGGCGGGTCACGGTGCTGGAACAGCTCGATGCACCAGGCGGGCGGGCCTATGTCTATCGGGACGGCGGCTTCACCTTCGATGCCGGCCCCACGATCATCACCGCCCCTTACCTCCTCGAGGAGCTTTGGGCGCTCTGCGGCCGGCGTCTCACCCAGGATGTCGACCTGCGTGCCCTCGATCCCTTTTATCGAATCCGCTTCGACGACGGCGAGGAGATGGTCGCGACCGCTGATCTCGCCGCGATGCGCGCCGAGGTGGCGAGAATCAGCCCGGGCGACGTCGCCGGCTTCGATCGCTTCATGCGAGACAGCAAGGCAATCTACGACGTCGCCTTCGTCGAGATGGTCGATCAGCCCTTCCACAAGCTCGGGACCTTGCTCCGCAGTGTGCCGGATCTGATCCGCCTGCAGGGCTACCGCAGCGTCTTCGCCAAGGTCAGCGACTATTTCCAGCATCCGAAGCTACGCGTCGCCTTCAGCTTCCATCCCTTGCTGATCGGCGGTAATCCGCTGACCACCACCGCTTATTACTGTCTGGTCGGGCATCTGGAACGGACCCATGGCGTGCCTTTCGCCATGGGTGGCATGGGCGCTGTGGTGCAAGCGATGGTCGGCCTCATCAATGGCCAAGGCCATGAGGTGCGCTGCGACGCCCCGGTCGGTCGGATCCTAGTCGAGGCGGGCCGCGCGGCCGGGGTCGAGTTGGCTTCTGGCGAGCGGCTGGCGGCCGATATCGTGATCTCCAACGCCGATGTGGCCCATACCTACAAGACGC
>CAITYE010000094.1 GCA_903896535.1 uncultured Paracraurococcus sp. | reverse complement strand
GCCCGCAGCGCCTGGTCCAGCGTCACCGCCTGGTCCGGCCCGATGACGGACCCGTCCACGTCGCAGCGCCGGGTCACGGCGGTGCCGACCAGGGCCAGCGACCCCACCGGGGAACAGGGGCTGTCGGTATGCAGGGTGAAGGGCAACCCGGCGCGGACGCAGGCCCCGGCGCTGTCGGTCAGCGCTGTCCGCGCCGGGCCCAGGATCTGGTCGCGATAGGCCGCGCCGTACAGCCGGACATGGTTCATCAGGAAGCTCGGCTGCACCCGCAGCGCCTTCATGCGCAGGATCTGGTCCGGCCGGATGATCGTCGCATGCTCGATCCGGTTGATGCCCAGCGCGGTGGAGGTGCCATAGGCCGCCTCGATCGCATCCAGCGCCAGATCCAGGGTCTTGTCGCCATTGGCGTGGATCTGCACCGGCAGCCCCGCCGCCTGCACCGCCGCCACCATGCGCTTCAGGGCCGGCCCGTCGAAATTCGGCGCGCCCATCGTGCCATCCAGATACGGCACGGTCTGCGCCCCGGTCCTGGACTGGTTCGACCCGTCGCCCACGATCTTCACGCCATAAAGGGTGAAGAGCGAATCGCCGAACTGCGTCGCCCGCGCGCCCAGGCCAAGGCTGCGGTATTTCTCGTAGCCGGCCATGTCGTCGTACATCAGGCCGGCACTGATCCGGCAGGGCGCGTGCGGGGAGAGCTTCACCGCCGCATCGATCCAATCGGACCGGAAGGTCCCGGGATCATGCAGCAGGGTATTCCCCGCCGCCGCCGCTTTGCGGAGGTAATCGCCCAGCGCCTTCACCGCCAGTTGCGGCGTCACCCGCGGCAGCACGAAGGGGGCAAGTTTCAGCAGCGCGCTTTCCTCATACACCATGCCGTCCAGCCGGCCGCTCGCATCGCGCCCGAAATGCCCGCCGCCCGGCAGGTCGCCGATATCCTCGGCGATCTTCGCCGTCTGCAGCGCCAGGCTGTTCACGCAAGCCGTATGGGCATTGGTGTACCAGACGAAGATGGGATGGGTGGTGGAGACGCTGTCCAGCTCCTCCCGGCTCAGTTCGCCGCCCTGCAGCAGATTGTCGAAGTTGGAGGCGGTGACCCATTGCCCCGGCGGCGTTTGCGCGGCCATCGCCCGCAGCTGGTCCAATAACGCGCGCCGCGTGCGGTTCTTGTCGAAGCCGACATCGGTCAGCAGCTCCAGGATCAGGGCGGAGAGGACGGCGTGGTTGTGCGGGTCGATGAAGCCCGGCATCAGCACCCGGCCGCCGAGATCGACCACCCGCGTCGCCTTGGTCTTCAGCCCCGCGACCGCCGCTTCCGTGCCAAGGCCCAGGATGCGCCCGCCGCCGATCGCCAGCGCCTGCACGGCGGGCGCGCCGGGCATGGGCAGGATGCGGCCGCCGCGGAAGATCACCTCCGCCGCCCCGGCATCGGCGGCAAGGCCCGGGCGCGCGCCCGTCGCGGCCAGGGCGGCGCCGGCCACCGGGGCGGCGATCAGCTGCCGCCGCGTCGGCGTCAGCGCGGCGAAGAGCGCGGGCGCATCGGCGGCCAGGCGGTGGTCGAGCAGGGCGGTGCTGAAGCAGCCACGGCACATGGTCAGGACCCTTTCAGATAGGCGGTGAGTAGTCTCGGCGGCCTCAGCCGTCCGGCGTCAGCCCCATCTTGCGCACCACGCCGCCCCATTTCTCCAACTCGGCGGTGACATAGGCGGCGAATTCCTCGGGGCTGCCGGTCTGCGGCTGGATGCCCTGGCGGTCCAGGGCAGGGCCGATCTCCGGCCGCGCCATGGCCGCGCGCAGCGCCGCGTTCAGCCGCACGATGATGGCGGGCGGGGTGCCGGCGGGTGCCATGATCCCGCCCCAGCTCACCGCCTCGAAGCCCGGCAGGGTGGCGGCGACGGGGGCGAGGTCCGGGCGTTCGCCCAAGGGCTGGCGCGTGGTCACGGCAATGCCGCGCACCCGCCCGGCGGCGTCATGCGGCAGCAGCACCGGGGCGGTATCGACGCTGGCGGGGATGACGCCGGCGATCAGGTCCGTCGTGGTCGGCGCGCTGCCGCGATAGGGAATATGGGTGATGCTGGCCCCGGTCAGGGATTTCAGCAGCTCCATCGCCATATGCCCGGCCGAGCCGATGCCGGCGGTGCCATAGCTGAGCGTCCCGGGGCTGGCCGCAGCCGCGGCCAGGAAGCCCGGCAGGTCGCGGGCGGGCTGGCTGGGGTGCACTGCGATCAGCATCGGCACGACGGAGACCATCATGACAGCCGCGAAATCGCGGCGCGCGTCATAGGGGGTGCGGGCGCCATACAGCGCGGGGCCGGTGCCGTTCGGCCCGGCATTGGCCATCAGCAGCGTATGGCCATCCGGCGCGGCGCGGGCGACCAGTTCAGCGGCGATGAAGCCATTGGCGCCGGGGCGGTTTTCCACCACCACGGTCTGGCCCAGGCTTTCCGTCAGCGCCGGCGCCAGCAGGCGGGCGATGATGTCGCTCGCCCCGCCGGGCGGATAGGGGATAACCAGCCGGATCGGCCGGCTGGGCCAACCCTGCGCCAGGGCGGGCGCGCCGAACAGCGGCGCGGCAAGCAGGCCGCGCCGCGCCAGCACGGCCTTCAGCCCGCGGTGGCGACGGCCCGCTTGGCCATCACCGTCACCAGATGGGCGCGGTATTCGGCGCTGCCGTGGATGTCGCTGTTCAGCCCATCTGCGGCCTGCTTCACGCCGGCCACCGCATCGGCGGACCAGGTGGCGCCCAGCGCCTTCTCCATCTCCGCCTGGCGGAAGACGCAGGGGGCGGCGCCGTTGATCGCCACGCGCACCGCGCCGGCCTTGGTCTTTGCGATGAAGGCGCCGGCCATGACGTAGCGGCTGGCCGGGTTCTTCATCTTGGCGTAGCCGGCCTTGGCGGGGATCGGGAACTCGATCGCCGTCAGGATCTCGCCCTGTTCCAGCGCCGTGGTGAACATGCCCTGGAAGAAGT
>CAITYE010000093.1 GCA_903896535.1 uncultured Paracraurococcus sp. | reverse complement strand
TGCGTGCCAGACGGATGGTACCGTCTGGCACGCACCACTCGCCATTGATTTGCTGGGCCGCTTCACCCGGCGCTTGGGTACCAAGCGTCGGGATCGGACCACTAGAGCAGCCTGCGTTGAGATGGATTACCTTGTGATCCATCAGAACGGACGCTGATCTAGCAGTCGGCGCCAGCTTCAGGCACCAACGAATAAGCCCGCTTGACCGACAGTCTGACCGCGAGCGGGAGATTGCGGCCAGCCCGCCAGCGCGGCGGGGGGATACCGGCTGAGACCATCTGGAAAACCCATAGACGGCCAACTTCGTAGCAGGTCTGCTCGCCGCGATCCGAATACTTATCGGGGTCGAGCGGCCGTCCTGAACGCGCCGCCGAATAGCCCGAATGTGCGGCTTTGATAGAGGGATGGTTTGCCATACCCCTATCCAGTCCTATGGGCCGCCGGTCGAGATTGCTCAGAAATTTTCTCCTGTATGCCGGGCGGCGTCGGCGGTACGGATGCGCATTCCGATGATATAGGCCGGGTGGCTGCTGATCAGCAGGCCGGGTGTGGTGTCCATCGGTTAGGTGGTGCGGGTCAAGTGTCAGGTGCTGCCGCGGTGGCTCGGCGGCGTCGGAGATTGTTGCCGCCGCTGTGAAACTGACTCACCCGCCCTGCCAGCAACGGGTGTCGGCGGACCGAAGCGGTCGGAGAGAGGGCGTACCGAGCTGATGCCAGAGCGGGCTTCGTTGCGGCGGAATCGCCGAAATCGCTGAATACCGCGACCAAGCAAAGGTTAGAGCAGGATGCATGAGCGAATGCGAACGCAGCCTGCGCTAAGACCGCACCGTCGGCGTCCAGGGCCCACTGACCGCAACAGCCTCACCGTCGCCGGGCCAGGGGGGCATAGTCACTGCGACGGCGCATAGCGGCTCATCGCCTAAGGCGCGGAACTGGAACTGCGTCCCGCATGGGATCGTCAGCGCAACGCCGGCATGCAGTGGCACCGTAGCGTGATGCCCGTCCTGCTGCCGCCACATTTCGCCTCGGCCAGAGAGGATGTACCAGATCTCCTCGATCGTGCGGTGGGTCACCGCTGTCGAAGTCTCGCCGGCAGCGAGTTGGAAATGCGCCATACTGCCGGCCTGAAGGCCAAGAAGAATGCGCACGTCTGAACCGTCAGGAGCGACCGTGTCACGTTCCGCCGGCAGTGGCTTGTCAGCGAACGGAGCCATCTTAGCCCCTCCTAAAGCCAGATGCGTTGGGGCGGAAGTGCCGAAAAGGCCACATCCCGCGACCAAGAAAACACTACAGCAGGATGCGTGAACGAAAGCGAACACATCCTGCTCTAAAATGCGCTGTGCCGAGATCCGGATATCAAGGGGCGCGGGTTTCATCATCGACCGGGCGCAGCACAATCCACGTTGCCATGCGGGTGCGGTCATTAGGGCATCCCGGCTGGAGGAAACAGGGGGCCGGCTTAAGCCGGCGGGTCGAAGCGGACGGCTGCTACTGCATGACGCGAAATACGCGGGGCGGTGTCGAAAGCTCTCGGACGAGATCAACGCGCCGGCCATCCCAATGATAATCGAGATGTCGCCCCTGTCGGAGGTTCGAAGCGAGGTCGGGGAAAAATAGCGCCACGCAGTTACCGCCGCGATGACGCACGCTCGGGTACACAATCCCTTCTGACCCTGCCGCGCGCAGCGCCGCCGATAGCCTCTGCGCCGCGCTATAGTCATCGGGCATCAGCCAGGGTGCGAAGTCAGGGAGCCCGCCGCGGATGTCGTGCAGGACGCCCGAAAGATCGATCACCAACTCCCGAAACTGCGACGTCCAGCCTGCCTTTTGCGCGGTCGCCGCCATGAAGCGCTGGTGATGATGGATCGTCTCAGCCAAGGCTGTCTCGAACATATCACCAACATAGAGCACACCGGATTTGCCATCGCTAAAGCGGCTCGGTCGATCGGGGCTCGTGTGGGTGAACGGCGCCATGAGGAAGGTCGCGCCAGGTCCTGATACCCGCCGTGCCGGGGGCACGAGATCGAGATTGCCGATGGTCTCGGCGAGCCGCGGATTCGTCTTCATCTCCGCTGCGATCAGAAGCGGCCAATCTTCGGGGCTTGCGATATCCTCGAACAAATCCGTCGGCGGGTGGAGGCTGCGAATAATCCGTCGCGCCGCATCCCACCGCACCCTGCGGATCGGGACGTCCGCTGGGTCAATCACCAAGCCCCTCGCTCGGCATCGAGGTAGTGCCGAACGCGCATCAGATCGGTCAATTCGCCGCCGAGCATAATCTGTAGGGCTGATTGCCCGCCAAAGGCGATGTTGGGTGCTTTGATCCAGTCATATCCGCGCTGCGGCTCGTGGAAGATGATCCGGAGCGCCTTGTGGATGCCCATCAGGTTCGAGAGGCGGGCCTTGCCATCCCGGCCGAGCGGCCCGGGCGCGCGATTTGCTTTCCAGCGCGCGAAAGTGCGCCGTGGTGCGTCGAGCAGGGTGGCGGCGTCATCATCGGTCACGCCCCAGAGCTGGAACAGGTTGAGTGCGGCGCGGAACATGGCTGCCGCCTCAGCGTCGGTGATAGGTTTGGCGGAGAAGCTGGGGGAGTTGGTCGTGACTTCGGTTAGGGTCAGCATGTGACGTCCTCGCCATGCGGCGAAAATATCCATAAATCCCGCCAATTGGCAAGAATAATCGATCTGTGCTGTCGGGGAACCCACGGCCCTGAGGGCTTCTTCACGATCGCCGCTAGAGCAGCCTCCCCATGCGGGCGCAGGCCGGCGGGTCGAAGCGGTCGATGACCTCATGCAGCGGGGCGGGCATCTGCGCCCACAGGATCGTCTGGACCAGATAGGGATCGCAGCCGATCTCAGCGGCAATCACGCCGGCGACATCGGCAGGCCAGTTCGCGGGCCAACGAAAGGCGTTCCAGCATGGCCTACCGAGGGGATGGAACGAGTGAAAACGACTTATTGCGGCTGTCCCTAGAGATCTGGTAAAACACAATAATTAATAAAATTTCTATTTTAACTATCCAAGTAAATCTACCAATCCCGCGTCTATGATTTTATTTGATTTTGGCTTTCTTTTCTTCATATCGGCCTTTGATTCTGCGGGCACAGGCAGCACGGCGATAGGTGTTTTTCCTGTCCGCATTTCTGCAGCGGGCTCAACATCTACCCTAATCGCGTTTCGCACCGCCAGAGGCGGGATTGTGACAGTGGGCAGCACAGGCGCCACCATCTCCGCCGCCGCACGCTGCTGCGCATCCCGTGCGCGCACAACAGCCTCGACCGCGCCTTCCAGCGCCGCATACACCAGCCCTGCTTGGCGCAGCGCCGCAGCATCGCTCCGATCAACATCGGCATGCTGCTCCGCGGCGTCCGTCACACCAACGAGGAGGTTTTCATGCAACGCCGTCAGGCGTTCCAGCACCACTTCCACATCGGCCGTGCCATCGGGGCTGACCCAGCCTGCGACGATCGCCTCGATTTCACGCTCCATCCGGGCGGGCCTGACACCGCGCCCGGCCAAGTCCGCCAGCCGCGCCATGGCGCCGTCGACCGGGTTGGTTCGCCGCCGATTGCTGCTCATTGCCCTGCCTCGTCCATACTGCGGTTAAGATAGTGTGTTCCTAATCCGTTCTCAAGCACCTCCACGCCACCCATTGCCGCGGGGCCAGCCGGAAATGCCGGGCCAGCGTCGCCTCCAGGACACCCACGGCGGCGGTCATCGCAGCCTTGCCAGCATGTCCCTAGCCGGTAGCGCAGCGCCTGATCGGCCGACTGGGACGTCCTCGTGGGGCAACGATTTCAATTGATACCATACGGGCAGCGGAGCGAGAAAACCGCCTTGGATGTGTGAGCTATTCAGCGGCGAACACCGCCTCCACGTCAGACTCGCTGAGGTGCAGTACACCGCCGGCCCCGGCTTGCAGCACCGCTGCCAGCAGGGCGCGCTTGCGCTCCTTCAGCGTCTCCATCTTCTCCTCGATGCTGCCCAGCGTGACGAGGCGATGCACCAAGACCGGCCGCTCCTGGCCGATCTTGAACCGCGCCGGATTTGTCGGAGGCCGGAACCCTCGAGAGGCGCTACCGATGACCGACCCCAGACAGCGGCGGGTTTCGCGGGACATCCAAGGGCGTTCGGCGCGGTTGGCGCAGGCGCACCGGGGTGATCACGCCCCGCTATGGGCGGCGATCACAAGCAAAATAAGATAACGTCAAGGCGGGATGAACCCCTGACGACGAACGATAGGTTGTTGAAAGCCGGATCGCCGCCATCTAGTCGGGATGATTGCAACCGCTATCACCATCATCGCCGTCTTCGCACTCGCCCTGCAACTGGGCGGCATGATTTTTTTCGCTGCCGTGGTAGCCCCGCTGGTCTTCACCAAACTGCCCGCCAGCGAGGCAGGACGTTTCATCCGCGCGGTATTCCCTGTTTATTATATCTATGTCTTGGTCACGTCCGTCATCGCTGCTTTGGCGCTGGCCACCCAATGGGAAGGCGCGGTGATGGCTATTGTGGCTTTGCTGACAATTTGGCTGCGTCAGGGACTGATGCCGCGGATCAACACCCTTAGTGACGCCGCGCGATCCGGCGACGTTGTGGCCCAACGACGGTTCGATGCAGCGCACCGAATGTCGGTGGCGCTCAATGTGGTGCAGATCATCGTCACGGGGATCGTACTTGCGCGGGTCGCGGCATGACGTGCGGCGGCACGGCCCGGGTCCGCGGCGTGGCTGTTGCCAGATAATTCGTCGATAGCGCCATGGTGCAACTCGTCTGGTTCAAACGCGACCTGCGCAGCGCCGATCACCGTCCGCTGGTCGAGGCAGCGGCGAGCGGTCCGCTCATTCCACTCTATGTGGCCGAGCCGGAATACTGGGCACAGCCAGACACCTCCCGTCGACAGTACATGGCAATGGCCAGCGCACTGGCCGAGTTGTCCTTGCGGCTGGAGAGGCTCGGCGCGCCGCTGATCATCCGCATCGGCACCGTGGAAGAGTGGCTGGGCCGCATCCACCGCGCGATCGGCTTGACGCGGATCTTGGCGCATCAGGAGACCGGCAACGCGTGGACCTTCGCCCGTGACCGGGCCGTGCGCCGATTTTGCCGGGAGGCGGGCATCGCGTTCGTCGAGTATCCGCAATTCGGCGTGGTGCGCGGGCTGCGCAACCGCGACGAATGGGGGGGGCTCTCGCAAGCCATTCTGCGCGCGCCGCCACTGCCAGAACCGGTTCGTCTGATCGCAGCCGCGCGGGCACCAGCCGGCGACATCCCCTCCCCCGAACAACTCGGCCTCGCCGAGGAGGGCTGCCATCAGCCGCAGCTAGGCACCCGGCGATCAGCGCTGGCACTGCTCGACAGCTTCTTCGCTGGGCGTGGGGCGCATTACCGCCGCGCCATGTCGAGCCCGCTGGCCGGGGCAGATGCGTGTTCACGCCTGTCGGTGCCGCTTTCCACTGGTGCGATCTCAATCCGCGAAGCATTGGCAATCTGCTACCGGGCGCGCGACGGGCAAACCGCGGTGCCGCGCACCGCCGTCGATAGTCTCATCTCCCGGCTGCATTGGCATTGCCACTTCATCCAGAAGCTGGAAAGCGAGCCACAGATGGAGCATCGCTCGGTGCATCCGGCGCATGAGCGGGCGCGGATGGCAACGGTCGACAACGACCCGACGCTATTGGCCTGGGCCACCGGGCGGAGCGGCTATCCGTTTGCGGATGCCTGCATGCGCTCGCTCATTGCCACGGGCTGGCTGAATTTCCGCATGCGGGCGATGGTGACGAGCTTCGCAGTCCACCATCTGGGCTTGGACTGGCGCGCCTGCGGCCTGCACCTCGCCCGGTTATTCACCGATTACGAGCCAGGTATTCACTGGCCGCAGGTGCAGATGCAAAGCGGACAGACCGGGATCAACACGCCGCGCATCTACAATCCGGTCAAGCAGGGGCTTGACCAAGATCCAACCGGTGCTTTCACCCGACGCTGGATGCCGGAGTTGGCGGAGCTGCCGCTGGCCCTGCTGCAAACGCCCTGGCTGGCCGGGACCGGGCACCCCAGCCCGATCATCGACCCGAGCCATGCCATCCGCGACGCCCGTGCCCGGTTGAGTCAGGTGCGCGCGGAACCAGGCTACCGGGCTGCGTCGGAGGTGGTGTTCCGAAAGCATGGCAGCCGCAGCCGCAGGCTGGAGGATGACCACCCGGGGCGCAGTCGGGCGATCAGGACGGAGAAGGCGGCGATCGCGAGGCGGCAGTTCACGTTGGAGTTGTGAGCCTTCGCAAAACGGGATCTGCACGCGCGGATTTGGCAAGACCTGTCGCCTGTCGCGCAAGAGCGCATCCTGCATCCCCGCCTCGACCAGGTGTTCAGCGAGCCAGGTGGCGCCAAGGTGCGCCTGAAGGCCAAGGGGCTTGGCAGTCTGGCACGGGACCGCGCGGAATCGGCCGAAGCCGATCGGGCAGCAGAGCGCGATGCGTTGAGGCGGAATCGCCGAAGGCGCTGAAACGCGCGATCCAACACATGCTAGAGCGGGCTGTGTGAACGCAGCATGCTCTAGTATGCCCGGCGCCGCGCCGATGCTGACCGCACGGGCGGTGATGGCGCGGTTCCCCGCAACCTTGGCCCGACCGCAAGGGGTCCCCAATGCGACACGTGCGCCATAAACCGCCGCATGATCTCCGGCTGGCCTTGCGCAGGCTCAGCACTATATCGCCCTTATGGAACGAATACCGCCTCGCGCCCAGCAGCCCAACCCGGCACGATCAATCAAGGGGGCCATCACCGAGCGTGTCGTGGCGCTGTTCAACGATCGTGCGCGGGGCGAAGCGCCTGTCATACGAAGGCCCGATGGCCTGTTCGGCCCCAAAGCCGTCGCATGGCGTGTACATGGCGACGTCACCTCGATGCTGGTCGGGGGCATTTCCTCGCTGTTGCTCCAAATGCTGCACCCTGCGGTGCTGGCGGGCGTCTGGGACCATTCCAATTTCCGGACTGACATGCACGGTCGGCTGCGGCGCACAGCGCGCTTCATTGCCCTGACGACCTATGGCGGGCGCGAGGAGGCCGAAGCGGTGATCGCCCGGGTGCGCCACATTCATGACCGGTTGGGTGGCATCCTGCCGGACGGTAAGCCGTACGCCGCGAATGATCCCGCGCTGCTGGCCTGGGTTCATGTCACGGAGGCCATCAGCTTCCTGAACGCCTGGCGCCGCTACGTCGAACCCGGCATGCCCCTGGCTGAGCAGGACCGCTACTTCGCCGAGATGGCGCAGGTGGCACGCGCGCTGGGCGCGGCACCCGTACCCTTCGATAGGGCCGGCGCGCGCCGCCTGGTCGATGCTTACCGGCCACAGCTGCGGACCGATGCCCGCACGCGCGAAGTCCGCGACCTGGTCCTGAAAGGCGCGCAGGCGGATCTTCTGGCCGCGGGCTTACAGGCGCTGGGAAATCAGGCGGCCATCGACCTCCTGCCCGACTGGGCCCGGCGCATGCATGGGCTGCCTAATCCGCTCGTCGCGCGCCCCCTGGTACGGGCCGGCACGCTCGGGGTGGCTCAGGCCCTTCGCTGGGCGTTTCGCTGACGCCGGCTCTCTTGGCGGTGGATGATGGCAGCGGGCCGCAACGGCACGATCGACGAACTGGCGGCGGCCGGGAAGATCAGGGGAAAGCAGCGCCACCGTCTCGCCGACACTCAGGGCCTGCCGCAGCACGCCGTCATCCAGGCCGTCGATAGCCAAGATCGCGACCGCGGTGTGCTCGTGATGGGGGCGCTAGAGCATGCTGCGTTCACATGCGTTCACGCAGCCCGCTCTAGCCTTTGTTGGATCGCGCGATTCAGCGCCTTCGGCGATTCCGCCTCAACGCATCCCGCTCTATTCGGCTGGTCCCCCTTCCGACAGCGCCAGCTCTCGCAATGCCAGCACCGGCCATGTACATGACGAGCGTGGTGTCGGTTCGCATCTAGATTAACCGCGATGCCTTCGGGCGGCATGATGCCATGCAGGCTGTAGTTCACCGAGCGGCCGAGCCCCGGGTTGCGCAGCCCATGCATGTGCCGCGCCCAGCCCGGCAGCAGGTCGATTACGGCCTGGTTCCCAAGAACCTGGACGCCCAGCGCCAAGCGGTACGCCGTAGCGACCCGCAGGACCAGCGCGCGGACCGCCCGGGTGCGCTCATCGGTCCGCAGCTACGGCCGGTAGGCTTCGATCAGCCGCCGGGCCGCCGCTCAGTAACGCGGCGCTTCGCGCCAAGGCTCGCGCGCCAGGCGCGCGAATATCTGCCGCGCTTCCTCGCCAGAGATGGCAGTCATCACCTCGGCGCCCCCATGGCGGTCCCACATCCAGGATTGCGCGGGATCGTCGCGCATGGACCATTCGGCGAAGCTGCGAACCGGCGCGTCGCCGCACCACAGCAAAGAGACTTCAACGTGCCGGTCATCGCGCAAAATGCGGCCGAAGCTCTCGGTCACCTCGATGCGGGGGCCTTCCAGCATCTGCAGGAAAACATCATCGCGGCAAATGAGGGCCCCGGTTAAATTATTGGCGGGGTTGTGCCGCCGCGCTGAGACCAGGATATCATCCAGGGTCCCTTCATCGAACCCGAAGGGTCGGGACATATAGATAAGTTGAATGAGTCGCATCACGCTGCGCCTCGCTGTTGTGCCGCAAGTATAAGCCGCCCGGCGCCAGGAGACCAAGCCTGCCCTGGGGGCCTGCCTGGCGCACCCAGCGCGCCACGCGCCGCAACCGGTCCTGGCGATCTCGCGCAGCTCGAACTTCTGGATTTTTTCGCACAGCGGACGCGGCAGGGCGTCGACGATCTTCTGGATTTCGGGGGTATACTAATTAGATTTTCTTCGTATCGATCTGGAATATTCGTCAGCCCACGGTGTTCAAATCGTATTTGCCGGCTCGGCACCTGACGGTTTTGCAGCGCCTGCCCGCTGCCGCCGCTCCGACACCACCGCGAAGGCGAGTAGCGCGGCGCCGCCGCCGACGATCAACGGCAGTTCCAACCAAAGCCGCCAGTCAGGGTGCAGCCGATAGGCTGTCGCCGCGCCAAAGGACAGGAAAAGTCCAACGCAAAATACGTGCAAGCTGTTCCGGCCGACTGCGGCCAGGGCCTGGGCGGGGAAATGCCGCAGCGCAATCTCGCGCCGGCGGAACAGCACGACCGCGATGTAGGCCACAGCAAGCGCGTGCAGTAGCCGCGGCCAGGCGAGGTCCTGCTTCAGCATGATCCAGTCGAAATCGAAGGCAGGGCCGCGGATCAGCCCGTGGTCGACGGCCCGCATCCAGCCGCCGACCACGAGCACTGCGGCGGCCGCGAGCACCAACGGCAGATGCACGCCGATCGCCCGGCCCCGCTGCAGGGCGCGGCGGCCGAACCAGGCACCGAGCACGAAAAGGAGTTGCCAGGCGAAGGGGTTGATCTCCACCTCGGTGCCGCCGAGCCCCGGCAGGTGCCACCCCCAAAGCTGCACGCCGGCATAAAGCCCGACGAAGGGCAACAGCGTCCAGGCGCCGAAGCGCGCGAAGCCCCAACTCGCCACCGGCAGCAGCACCATGCACCAGAGGAAGGTGGGCAAAATGCCCATGAACTCCGGCTGCCAGAGCAGGCTGGCCGCACCCGGCAGCGCGAACCAGGGCGCGTCAAGCAGCCAGCCCCAGCCGAGGGCGCGCGCCTCACCGGGCAGGCGGAGAGCCATCTCCGTGGCAATGACCATCGCGGCAAAGCCGCAGATCACGATCATATGCGTCGCGTATAACCGGCCGATACGCTGGGCAAGATCGCGGCAGGCTTGGCGGAAACCGGCGCGGTGCGATTTCAGCGCGAAAACCGAACCAAGCGCGAAGCCGGAGAGATAGACAAACTGCTCGGAGGCATCGGAAAGCCCCCAGGCCGCGGTGATCAGCCAGGTACCGATGATGGAGCCATGCGCATGTGACGCGAAGATCTGCAGCTGCAGCAGGCCGCGCATGAGGTCGAGCCGGGTGTCGCGCGGAGGCCGCTGCAACGCCATGGTGTCAGGCGACCTTGAACGGCACCGGCAAGCCCAAGCGATGCAACCAGCCGGCGACCTCGTTACGCTGGATGACCAGGATGACCGCCGCCATGGCCCAGGTGAAGCAGGCTTCCTTGAACAGCTTCCCACCATCGCCGTAAGGGTCGATGCCGATCGGGCCGATCGTGTGGAAGAAGATGGCGCCGCTCATCAAGCCCAAGGTCAAGGCGGCACCGGGGACGCGCGTGCGGGGGAACAACACCAGGACCGCCGCGATGATTTCCATGATGCCAACACCGAGCCGGATCGGCTTCTCGTGCGCAGGGATGCCGAACCAATTAGCGAGCGGTTGGAAGACGCCATCGATCGACCCGGCATCACCGGTCAGCTTGAACTGCTCGTAGAAAAGCAGCTCCCAGGCAATCCAGGCGGCGGCGGCCCAGCAGACCAGGCGCAGAATCCGGGCCTTGTTGAAAAAGGGCTCTGGCATCGTGACAGGCTCCATTCTTCTCGCTGTTGCATCAGCCAGGCCGGGATGATGATAGGGCCCTGGTGAACCGTCCTTCCCCAGCTGGGGAACAAAACCGGGACCTCAACCGAGAAGCGCGGCCATTCGGCCTCCCCTCACAGATCCGAGCGGACGGCTTTTCCGCACCCGGCTCTGTTCTGCAGTGGCCCGCATGGGGCAGCTCATCCTACTTGTCCGTAAGTGATCCGCGGTTGAAGCAATTGCAAGCACGCACTCACAGCCTCGGACGCACCCAACCCGATTCGCCGTCGCCTCTGGCTCCGCCTGCTGAGGCCTTTGAACCAGATGCGCCGAACGTCGCGTGGAGGGACACGGCGGCAAACGGCTTCCCAAGGCGTCGCGTGCCGAGGAGTGTCGATTTTTTATTATTACTCTAAATGATCATAAATTTATGTCTAGCTCGGCGCGAATAGTTATCTCACTCCAGGAGGTAATTACGGGCATATATTCAGACTAATAAAAATAAATCTGCATTGGTTTTTGCTTAGGTATTTAAACCGGCCTGCGCAATGCGCTACGCAAGACAGATCAATTGCCTCGGGGCGTTGCAGGAACAAGCAAGAGATAGGGCTATCGCATTGCTAGGATTGCGCGAATCCGATCATGGGATCAGCCGCGTCTGCGAACGACAGTCGCCTTGGCGCGCGGCGGCTGCCACGCCATCTATTGGTGATGGACCCCACCACGACCGCGCCCTCTGCAACAGTCTACTACGATGGCGCATGCCCGATCTGCTCGCGCGAAATTGCCCAGTATCGGAAAGCCACGGGCGCCGATCGCCTCGCCTTTGTCGACGTCAATGCGTCGGCAGGTGACGCTCTGGGACCGGGCCTGACCCGTGACGCAGCATTGGCCCGGATGCATGTCCGCCGCGCGGACGGGACCCTTGTCTCGGGCGCAGCGGCGTTCGCAGCACTTTGGCGCGAGCTTCCAGGTCTCGCCTGGGCTGGCCGGATCGCCGCATCGCCGCTCGTGCTTCCGGTTCTTGAGGTCGGCTATTGGGCATTCCTGCGGCTCCGGCGCCTCTGGCGTGGGTGATCCGCGCGCCCCCACGCGGAGCGGCGCCTCGATCACGCCGCCAGCGGCTGTCCTGCGCGGCCATGACGTGTGCTTTGCGAAGGGCCTCGACGCCGCTGTCGACGATACGCTATCTAGCCGATAGTTTCGGACTCGGGCGCGGTTCCGGGCGTGGTCCAAAAGGAGCGTGACATGCTTTGTCGTGGCATCTTCAGGATGCGCGCAGCCGCGATCCCTGCCCCGCTGGCCTTGACCGGTGATGCGCGCGCCCGGCCGGTGGGCGGCGCATGATCCTGGTCACCGGCGGCGCCGGCTTCATCGGCTCTCACATGGTTGGGGCGCTGAACGCGAAGGGACGGCGGGATGTCGTCGTCTGCGACCTGCTGCGGAGCGGGCCGAAATGGCGGAACCTCCGCCGCTGCGTCTTCGCCGAT
The DNA here is from genome assembly GCA_903896535.1 of uncultured Paracraurococcus sp. GTDB lineage: Bacteria > Pseudomonadota > Alphaproteobacteria > Acetobacterales > Acetobacteraceae > CAITYE01. The sequence continues at coordinate 10,582 of CAITYE010000093.1, read as the reverse complement.
TTCATCCCGCCGGACGAGCTGGCGGGCTGGCTGGACGGGCGGCGGCTGGACGCGGTGATTCATCTGGGGGCCAATTCCTCCACCCTGGCGGTGGATGGCGATGACGTGATCCGCCGGAATTTCCGCTTTTCGCTGATGCTGCTGGACTGGTGCGCCAAGGCCGGCGTGCCCTTCATCTACGCCAGTTCCGCCGCGACCTATGGCGACGGCACGCTGGGCTTCGAGGATCGCGACGACGGCGCCTTTCTGGCGACGCTCAGGCCGCTGAACCTGTATGGCTGGAGCAAGCACGCCTTCGACCAGACGGTGGCGGCACGGCGAGAGAGCGGGGCGCCGCTGCCGCCGGCCTGCTGGGGCCTGAAATTCTTCAACGTCTATGGCCCGAACGAGGTGCACAAGGGCGAGATGCGGTCCGTGGTGCACAAGGTGTTCGAGACGCTGCAGCGCGAGGAGCCGGTGCAGCTATTCCGCTCCCACCGCCCCGATTACGCCGATGGCGAGCAGCTGCGCGACTTCGTCTGGGTGGAGGATGTGGTCGCGGCGATCCAGTTCCTGCTGGCCGGGCCGCGCGGGGCGGGGCTGCTGAACCTGGGCAATGGCACGGCGCGGACCTGGCTGGACCTGGTGCGGGCGGTGGGGGCGGCGATGTCCGTGACCCCAGACATCCGCTTCATCGACATGCCCGAGGCGCTGCGGGAAAAATACCAGTATTGGACCGAAGCGCGCTTGGATCGGCTGCGCGGGCTGGGATACAATGCGGCGTTTGCGTCGCTTGAGGAGGGGGTGCGGGAGACGGTCTCGCACCTGCGGGCAAGTTTATGATTCGACGGCTCGGTCAATAGACCAATCAACCTTTCTATAGAAAAAAACGGCAATTTTGGGTGGTGGAGACGACAATGGACGCAGAGTTAGAAAAGAAACTGAATTCATTGATCGCCTTGACCAATGCCGAGGGCCAGCCAAACGCAAATATTTTATGGCAAGTTGCCAAAGATATTGAATTCATAAAGCTTAATGTTAAAGTTTTTGGGTATGAAGTTGCGCGCGCCTTGGCACAAAGCTTGCCGGTACCAGGCGACACGAAGCCATTCAAGGTTGGTTTGGGATGGCGCGCTTCGACTCAGGCAGATATTGCGAGCGAATGGGCTCGGCATTGGTTGGGTGAGCTAAAAATTCCTCGAATTTTCCATCGTAAGATTTGGGAGTTCGCCTTTATTTTGCAAATTTTGTACGAGAACGATTGTTTGATGGCAGGTCGTAAAGGGCTTGGCTTTGGGTGCGGTGTTGAACCCATCCCTAGTTATCTCGCTTCGCAAGGGGTGAACGTCACCGTTACAGACTTGCCCCCCGATCATCCTGCCCGCGCAGGATGGGCAGGAACCAATCAATATACCACTGATCTTTTCTCGTCTTTTCTGCCGCATTTGGTTGATCGAACGGTTTTTGAAGAAAAAGTTAGCCTCAAATACGTCGATATGAACGATATCCCGTCGGAGCTCTCCGATTATGATTTTTGTTGGTCAATCTGCGCTCTAGAGCATCTCGGATCAATCCAAAAAGGGTTGGATTTTATTGTCAATTCGCTAACTTCTCTTCGTATTGGCGGCATTAGCGTGCATACAACCGAATATAATTTTATGAATTCGAGCCACACCCTTGATAACTGGGGTACAGTGCTCTTTCAGAAAGAGCATTTCGAGGATTTAGCCAACCGCCTACGTGGGCTCGGACATCACGTACTGCCTATCGATTATTCGGTCGGCAACGACGTCATGGATAAATTTATCGACCTACCCCCCTACAGCCATGATCTTTCTGAGGTTCAACACAGTATTTTTGGTGACCATATCGCTCATCTCAAGGTAGCTACCGATGGGTTTGCTTCGACTTGCTTCGGTATTGCGGTGATCAAAGGAAAGTGATCAAAAAAGGCTTCATTTTATTTTTTCCAGCCAGAATTTTTGGTCGGGACTAGCAGGCTGCTGAAATTCTACATCGGAGACGCAACGAGAGCGCGAATGGGATCAAGTGAGTAGGTCCCAGGAATCATTCGTGCTCCGGTTGAGGCTGCGGTGCATCAATCTTTCGTCCAGCCGCGCTGGAAATCGAATTTCAGCAGCCTGCTAGGCCTACCCCGACAACAATTTCTCGACCGCCGACAACACCTCTGCCGGGCGAATATGCGTCAAGCAGGCCAGCGCCTTGCCGCAATCCTCCGCATCCTCGATGCCGCAGCCGACACAGGGGGCCCGGCGGCTGACGATGAAGCCGCGGCCCTCCTGGCCCCATTCGTCCCAGTTCACCTGCCCCATATGCAGGCTGACTGTCGGTGCCCCGCGCAACGCAGCCAGGTGCTTCGGTCCGGTATCATTGCCGACGAAGGCGCTGCAATGCGCGATCAAGGCCTCCAGCGCCTCCGTCGGGATGGCGCCGCCGCGCACATGCAAACGCGCCGGCTCCAGGCCGCGCGCCAAGGCCTGCGCCGCCCCCTCATCATCATCCGTCAGCAGCACCACTTTCACATCCGTGCGATCCAGGATCAGCCGCGCCAGATCGAGGTAATGACCCAGCGGCCAGCGCTTGATCTCAAGCCGCGCGCCGGAGTGGATGAAGACAAAGCGGTCATCGCCGCCGATCCCGAAGGCGGCCAGCGCCTCCCGCGGTGCCGCTTGTGCGGGCACCGGGGTCCAGCGATGGTGCAGCGCCGCGCCGAAGGCCTCCACCAGGCTGCGCACCAGCAGGGCGTGCGATCCGCGCTCCTTCCCATTCACGGGATCGCGCGTGATGGCGCCGATGCCGAAGGTCAGCCACGGGAAATGCTGGGGATGAAACCCGACCAGATGCGGCGCGCCGGTCAGCCGCAGAAGCGAACGGGACTCCGCACCGGGCGACAGATCGATGGCGATGTCATACTGCTCGGCCCGTAACAGCCGACGCAGCGCGATCTGACGGTTGAACGGCAGACGGCGCCGGCGCGTCGCGTGGTCATAGGCAAGATCCACCGGCAGGACCTTGGCGAATATCCCAAGGCCGTTGGCCAGCGCGGTGTTCGCAGGTGTCACCAGCGCATGCAACTCGCTCTCGGGCAGCAACTCCCGCAGCCGCTGAATTGCCGGAACCGAGGTCACGAAATCGCCCATCTGATCCGCGCGAATGACCAGCACCTTGCGGGGTGTCGGCCCGAAGAAGCTGCGAGTCGCCGGGCGGATCACGCTCGGGCTCTGGTTCACCTGGGCGTCGAGCGAGGCCCGCGGGTCCGCATCGGCGGGCAGCACGACCAGCGCGTCGCGGTCCGGATCCTGCCCGGCCAACCCGGCCGGCTCCGCCAGGAAGACCACCGTATGCGACCGATACCCGCCGCGCAGCTCCTCGAAATACAGCTGCATCTCGTGCGGGCCGGGCGGCAGCGTGCGCGCATCCAGCCAGGCGTTGAAGACGTATTTGCCAAGATCCGGCGCAGCGCCCTCCACCGGCACGCCCGCGGCCTCCTGCCGGACGACTGTCCGCCCGTCGATCCGGACGCGCAGGCAGAGGATCGGCACGCGGGAATAACAGGTGACGCGCACCGCCTCGATACCGCGGAGAACCGGCACCTCGCCATCATCCGTCCGGCGCCGCGCCCAGCCGACTTGCCGGACCTCGATCGCCTCGCCCTCCGGCGCCCGCTCCACCGCCACGACGAATTCGGGTGCGAGTTCAGGCGCTAGCTCATGGAAGGGAACCTTATCCCCAGCCGGCATGCCCTGCGCGATCTTCGGCTGCAGATGCAGCCGACACCGCGGCATCTCCAGCAGCAGCCGTTCCCAGGGTCCGGGCACGAACTCCGCTATCACCGCATCGAGCGGCTCCACCTCCGGGAGGATCGCCAGCAGCTCCCGCACGTCGAATTCGTTATCCGGCTCCGCGACCATGCAGCTGCGATAGGCGGCGACCGCACGGTCGAAATTGCCGGCGATTTTCTCGCGGATCGCCAGCTCGCGCAGCGTACCGGCGTCATGCGGCCGCAAAGCCGCCAAACGGCGCTGGATCGCAAGCGCCCCCTCGATTTCGCCACTTTCCTTGAGGACGATCCCAAGCCGCTCGAGCCCATCGGGCAACTCGCTCCGCGCCAAAAGGTCGCGCGACAGGATGCGGGCCTGGGGAAACAGGCCCCTGCGCGCCAGATGCTCCGCCAGCCCCGCCGTCTCCTCGGCACTGAGCGTGTGCGCCACCATGACGCTCAGGCTCGACAGGTCGACCCCGGCCTCCCCGGCGGAAGGGCGGTCGAACAAAGCCGGCTGATCCCGTAGCGGCGACCCGCCCTGGAACAACGGCACGCTGCCCAGTGCCCGGCTCTCGCGATCAAGGACAATCCCAAGCCGCAGCGACAGCCGCAGCGCTTGATCGGGTGCCGCCGTAATGTCCAGCAGAACCTCACGGCTGCCGATGAAGCGTTGCAGGCTGTTGCGGAGCAGCCGCTCAACCTGCTGGTCGAGCCCCGCGGTGTCGCACGCGAAGGCGAAGACCGGCGCGGTGCCGGGATAGTTCTGGCGCAGCCGGTCCAGCACGGCGCCCGCATCCTGCGCGTCCGGTGCCAACCGCGCGAGGCGGCCGATCAAGGCCGCAGGGCTGCTCCAATCGCCGCTGGCAGCGACGGCTTCGGCCGGTAGCAGGGGCGATGCCACGTCGCCGCCAACCGATACGCCCCCTCGGTTGTCGTCGCCCCCCGGCGAGGCTGCGCGGGACCGCGCGGCAACCAGATCGAACAGCCGGGCGGCGGAGGTCGGCAACGGCACCGCGAAGGCGGGCAGCGGCACATCTTCGCCCCAAAGACCCGTCTCCAGGGCGATCCGGCTTTGCACCTGCAACGCCGGCTGATGCGCGCCACCCCAGAGGAAGGCGAGCTCGAAAACCGCTCGCGCAAGATCGGGGCGGTCGAGCGCCAGCAGCTCAATACCAACGGCATGCAGACGCGTCGCATCGCCGAGATCGGCCTCCGCCCTGGCGATAAGGCGCAAGACCCTGGTCGCCGGCCCCGCCACCGGTGCATCGACGACCGAGGGAGCAAGGCCGGTCTGCCCATGCAGCTCCATCCCGTTGCACCCGATGATCTCCCTGGCCGCATCAGGATGCCCGAGGAGGCCTGCCCGTTCGTAGCTTCGGCGCGCCGCCCGGATATTCCCGGACACCTTATGGAGATGCCCGATCTGCAACTCGGCTTCCGCCGAGTATTCGACGCCGGCCTCTCTTGCGCTCCGGTAGGCGAACAGCGCTACCTCGTAATCGGCGACATCTTTCAGGCAATGCCCGCGCTGCAGCAGCAGACCCAAACGCTTCGGATCGGCTTCGGCCAGTTGGCCATAAATGTCTGCCGCTGCCCGCCTTTCATCCTGCCGACACAGCCGGTCCGCTTCCGCCTGCAGCACATCAAGGTCATCGGCCTGGCGTCGCGCCACCCGCAGACGATTGAGAACGGTCATGTCGATTTTCATCGCTGAGCCCCTCTCCCATGCCGCGGCAATGGGCTGCGTCGCTGTATCTGGTTCTTAGGGTTTGACCAACAGATTACGTTGTTAACAAACTTCACGACGACAAAACAGATCGAGCCGTCGATAAAGCCCACAAAATCTTTCTCGATCACCGGAGAGCGGGTCTCTCGGCACGCCCCCGTTCGCGGGGAAGGGGGCGGAGGGTCGGCAGCCGCGGGCTGGTGTGCTTAAGCTTGGCCCCATGCTCGTCCGGACCGTTTTGCTCTCGGCCTGCCTCATCGCGGGCGCTCTGGCGTCCGTGTCGCTCGGGCAGGATATCAACTGGGATCTCCGCAACTACCACATCGCCAATGTCCACGCCCTGCTCGCCGGGCGCCTTGGCACCGATCTGCAGCCGGCGGGGATGCAGAGCTACCTGAACCCGGCGCTGGATATCCCCTATGTCGTCCTCGGCCGCGGCCTGCTGGCCGAGCATCCGCGACTGCTGGCGGGCCTCATGGGCCTGTTTTACGGCGCGCTGCTCTATCTTGCGCTGCGCCTCGCCTGGGCGTTGCTGCCCCTGGCCGAACGGCCGGACCGGCTGCTGATTGCCGGCGCCGCCGGGCTCGCCGCAGCGACCGGCGCCGCGACGCGCTCCGAAATCGGTACCACCTATAACGACCTGCAGACCGCGCTCCCCATCCTGGGCGCCCTGCTGCTGGTCCTGCCGCCGATCCGTGACGGCGCGTTGGGCGGCGCGCTGGCTGGCCTGCCATGGCGGCGCGTGCTGGCCGCCGGCGCGCTGTTCGGCATCGCCGCGGGCTTCAAGCTCACCAACCTGATCTTCGCGCCGGCCTTCTGCCTGGCACTGCTGCTGGTGGCGCGCCCGGTGGCGGCGGTTGCGCTGGGCGCGGGCTTTGCGCTCGGCTGGCTCATCGGCCTGCTGCCAAGTGCGGCCTGGTGGTGGTGGCTGGTCTGGCGGCATTTCGAAAGCCCCACCTTCCCGCTGTTCAACGGTCTCTTCCGCTCTTCCTGGTTTCCGGCCTTCGACCTTTACGACGAACGCTTCCTGCCGCGGACGGCGCTGGAATGGCTGGCCTATCCCTTTTGGTGGATCACGGCCGGGGCGCAGCCACGGCCTGCCGAATTGCCATTCCGGGATGCGCGCTTCGCCCTGCTGCTCCTCGCTCTGACGGGCCTGCTCGCCGCGCTCGGGCAGCGCGTCCTGCGGCGGCGGCGCCAGCAGCCCGGCGCGGTGTGGCTCCATCCCGATCATCGCTTCCTCGCGGGCTTCGTCGCCGTCGCCTATCTCCTCTGGCTGACCAGCAGCGCCATCCTCCGCTATGCGATCGTGATCGAAGTGCTGGGGACGTTGCTGGTGGCGCTGCTGGCGCTGCGGCTGGCCGAAGCGGCGCCGGCGGCCACGCGCCGGGGCTTGCGCTGCGGCTTCGTGCTGCTGCTCTGTGGTGGCCTTATCGCCTGGACGCAACCGATGAACTGGGGCCGCATCGCCTTCGGGGACAAGGTCTTCAGCGTCGATATGGGCTGGACGCCGCCTGGCGCGCTGCTGGTCGCGATCACCGGTCCGGTCGCCTATGTGAATGCCTTCGTCCTGCCCGACCGCGGCGCGCGGATGCTCGGCTTCAGCTTCACGACAGAGATCGCGCAGGGCCTGCGGCTACACACGGAATCCGCGCGCATCGTGGCCGAACACCCCGGCCCGATCTTCGTCCTGTGGGCGGAGGAAGGGCAGCGCTTCTTCCCCAGCCTGCCGAAAATCGGCCTCGCCGGTGAACTCGGGCCCTGCCGGCGGATCGGCTCGAACCTCGATGGCGGGGCCACGCTCGCCTGCGCGGCGACCCGCCTGCCTTGAACCGCAGCGGCCACCGCCCTGGCTTGACCCACCGCGCGATGCGCCCGCAGCATCCCGCTTCACCGCTCGCAGGCCCCGCCCATGCCCCCCACCCCTGCCCCGCCCCGCTGGCGCATCGGCGTCGATATCGGCGGTACCTTCACCGATGTGGCGATGGTCGAGGAAATCTCCGGCCGCATCGCGCTGGCGAAGGTGCTGACCACGCCGCCCGATTTCGACCAGGGCGTGCTCGCCGGGCTGCGCCAGGGCCTTGCCGAACAGGGGATCGACCCGGCCGCGGTCGGCCTGCTGTCCCACGCCACCACCGTCGTCACCAATGCGCTGCTGGAACACAAGGGCGCACCGGCCGCCTTCATCGGCAATCGCGGCATGCGGGATCTGCTGGAACTGCGGCGCAGCGCGCGGGCCGATCTCTATGACCTGTTCCAGGACGGCCCCTCGGTCCTGATCCCCCGCCGCTGGCGGTACGAGGTGGGTGGGCGGATCGACGCGCAGGGCGCGGAGGTGGAGGCGCTGGACGAAGCCGCCATCCCGGCGCTGATCACCGCGCTGCGCGCCTCTGGCGTCACCACCATCGCCGTCTCGCTGCTGTTCAGTTTCCTCAACGATGCGCATGAAAAGCGGCTGGGGGCGTTGCTGCGGGCGGGGCTGCCGGGGGTGCAGGTCTTCCTCTCCTCGGAAGTGCTGCCGGAAATCCGCGAATACGAACGCGCCAGCACGACGGCGGTCTGCGCCTATGTCGGGCCGCTGCTGGGCAGCTACCTCGCGCAGCTGCAGGCGGCGACCCGCGCGCTCGGCCTGCCGCCGCTGCATGTCATGGGCAGCTCCGGCGGCGTGCTGGATGTGGCGGAATGCCTGCGCATGCCGGCCATTGCCGTGGAAAGCGGCCCCGCGGCGGGCGTCGTCGCCGCCGCCCTGACGGGCAAGCAGCTCGGCTTACAAAACATCCTCTCCTTTGACATGGGCGGCACCACCGCCAAGGCCAGCGTCATCGCCGGCGGCGAAGTGGCGGTGACGGCGGAATACGAAGTGGGCTCGGCCGCCAATGCCAAGCGCTGGATCGCCGGCACCGGCCACCCCATCCGCGTCCCCGTGGTCGATCTGGCCGAGGTCAGCGCCGGTGGCGGCTCCATCGCCTGGATCGACCCGGGCGGTGCGCTCAAGGTGGGCCCGCACAGCGCCGGCGCCCTGCCCGGCCCCGCCGCCTATGGGCGCGGCGGCACGCTGCCGACGGTGACCGATGCCAATGTGGTGCTCGGGCGGCTCGATGCGCTGCTCGATGGCCGGCTGCCGATCGACAAGGCGGCGGCGGCACGGGCGATCGAGGCGCATATCGCCCGCCCGCTTGGCCTCGATGTGGAACAGGCGGCGGCGCGCATGCTCGATGTGGTGAACGCCAATATGTGCAACGCGCTCCGCATCGTCTCCATCGAACGCGGCCACGACCCGCGCGAGTTCAGCCTGATGGCCTTCGGCGGCGCCGGCCCGGTGCACGCGGCGCAACTGGCCGAGGAGCTGGGCGTGCCGGAGGTGATCATCCCCCCCGCCCCCGGCGCCTTCTCGGCGCTCGGCCTCGTCGCCACCGACCTGCGGCGGGATTTCGCGCGCACGCTCTACGCCGCGCTGGATACCCTGGCGCCGGCCCGGCTGGCGGAGGCGCTGGCGGCGATGGAGGCGGAGGGCACGGCGATGCTGGACGCCGCCGGCGTGCCGCCGGAACGCCGCCAGCTGCTGCGCCAGGCCGATTGCCGCTATCGCCGGCAGGCCTATGAGCTGACCGTGCCACTGCCGCCCGGCCCGGTGGATGCGAGAAGCCTCGCCGCCTTGGCGGAGGCCTTCCACGCCCGGCACGAGCAGACCTATGGCCATGCCAACCGGGCGGAGCCGGTGCAGCTGGTGAACCTCCGGCTGAGTGCGGTCGGCAAGCTGCCGCCGCTGGCCATCGCCCAGCCGATGCGCGCCGCAGCGGCGCGCCAGGGCCGGCGCCGCGTGGTCTTCGGCGGGACGGCGAGCGAGGCCGCGATCCTCTGGCGCGAAGGCCTGCTGCCCGGCGCCACGGTGCCGGGCCCGGCGGTGATTGAGGCGCTGGATTCCACCACCGTCATCCCCCCGGGCTGGACCGCCCGCGTCGCCGATCATGGCTTCCTGCGCCTTGTCCGGAGCTGATCCCATGCACCCGAACCCGCTCGCCGGCATCGACCCCGCCCGCTTCGAGGTGGTGAAGAACGCCCTGATCTCCGCCGCCGAGGAGATGAAGATTGTCCTGGCCAAAACCGCCTATTCGCCGCTGCTGAAGGTGGCCGGGGATTATTCCTGCGGCCTGTTCGACGCCGCCGGGCAGATGGTGGCGCAGGGGCCGGACCTGCCGATCCATCTCGGCTCCATGCCCGATGCGGTGAAAAGCGTCGCCGCCGCCTTCCCCGATGTGACCGAGGGCGACGTCTTCATCCACAACGACCCCTATCGCGGCGGCTCGCATTTGCCCGATGTGAACGTGGTGATGCCGGCCTTCCATAGCGGCCAGCTGCTGGGCTTCGGCTGCGTGCGCGCGCATTGGCCCGATATCGGCAGCGCCACCCCCGGCAGCTACGGCGCGGTGACGGAGATCTACGGCGAGGGCCTGCGCCTGCCGCCGGTGCGGCTCTATCGCGACGGCAAGCCGGACCCGAATGTGGAAGCGATCATCCTCGCCAATGTCCGCACGCCGGCGGAGCGGCTGGGCGATATGCGCGCGCAGGTCGCGGCCAACCGGCGCGGCGTGCAGCGCATGGTCGGCCTGGCCGAGAAATACGGCACGGCGGAGCTGCTGCGGATCATGCGCGCCGTGCTCGACTATTCCGAAGTGATGATGCGCCAGGCGCTGCGCGGCGTGCCCGATGGGGAGAGCCGGTTCGAGGACATCATCGACGGCGATGGCGTGTCCGGCAAAACCTTCACCATCCGCCTCGCGCTGACCAAGGCGGGCGATCATATCACCGCGGATTTCGCGGGCTCGGACGGCGCCGTGCCGGGGCCGATGAACGCCCCGCTCAGCGTCACCGCCTCCGGCGTCTATGCCGCGCTGAAGATGATCGTCGATCCCAATAGCCTGATCCCGCCCAATTCCGGCTGCTGGCGGGCGGTCACCGTCGCGGCGCCCAAGGGCAGCGTGGTGAACGCGCAGGAACCCTCCCCGGTCGTCTATTCCAACCACGAGATGTCGCACCGCGTCTCCGAGATGGTCTTCGCCGCGATGTACGCCCTTACCCCCGAACGGGTGCTG
>CAITYE010000092.1 GCA_903896535.1 uncultured Paracraurococcus sp. | reverse complement strand
GTGGAATTCCGCGAACAGCGCCATCGGCTGCAGGGCGCGGGCCGCCTGGCCGGCCACCGCCACCGCGCGCGCCGGGCGCGGCTGTTCCTCGTAGCCGAAGCCGATGATGCGGGGATAGCGTTCCGCCAATTGGCGCTGCGCATCGGCGATCGGCAGCGCATCGGTCAAGGTCACAACGACGAAATCCTCGACCGCCTCGGCGGCTCGGTGCAAGGCGGCAAAGTTGCCGCGCAACAGCCGCACCGTGCGCAGCGGGCGCAGGGGAATGGCTTCGGTCGTCACCGCCCCGGCGGCATCCAACTCCACCAACAGCACCTCCTTCTGCTGCCCCGCCTCGCTGCTGGAATAGGCGAGCGGCGAGCCGCTGTAGCGGATGCGCCCCCCCGCCAGCGCCTGTGGCCGGTGCAGGTGGCCAAGCGCCACGTAATCAAAACCCGCGAAACGGTGGGCGGCGATCTGGCCGGTGCCGCCGACGCTGATCTGCCGCTCGCTCTCGCTTTCGGTGCCGCCGGCGACGAAGGCGTGCGCCACCAGCACGCGGCGACGTGTCGGCGTGCAGAGCGTTGTGCAGAACGTTGTGCAAAGCGTTTGCAACTGCGGCGCCAGCCAGGCGAAGGCGGCGTCATGATCGGCGAAATCCGCACCCGCGGCCTGCTGGGCAAGCGCGAGGGGCGAGGCATAGCCGGCCGCGACGATCGCCACTTCGCCATGCGCATCCGCCAGGCGGATGACGCGCCCAAGCGGCGAATCGCCGATATGCAGCCCGGCCGCGGCCAGCATCCGCGCACCGAAGGCCAGCCGGCGGGGGTCGTCATGATTGCCCGGGATCATCACCACCGGCACGCCGAGGTCCACCACGACCCGGTGCAGAATATCGTCGAGCAGTTCCACCGCTTCGGCCGGCGGGACCGCCCGGTCGAAGACATCGCCGGCCAGCAGCACGGCATCCGGGCGGGTCTCGCGCACCAGCCGGGGGAATTCCACACCCAGCATATGCGCCTGCTCCTCGCGCAGCGAAAAGCCGCCAAGGGTGCGACCAAGATGCCAGTCGGCGGTGTGCAGGAAGCGCATCAGCGGGCAGAATGGCCGCCAGCACCCGACGATGCAACGAGGGAGAGGCGAATGTACAAGATCGACGTCCTGGTCCAGGGCTATCCCGGCAAATCGCTCTGCCATGGCGGTCTGGGCTGGAGCACGATCGCCCTGCTGCGCGGCCATGGCCGAACCATCCTGATCGATGTCGGCGCCTTCTCCATCCGCCCCGAATTCGCCCGGCAGCTGAAAGCCGCCGACTGCCCGCCGGAAAGCGTGACCGATGTGGTGCTGACCCACGCCCATTGGGACCATTCGGTGAACTACACGCTGTTCCCCAACGCCAGCGTCTGGATTGGCAAGGTGGAGATGGACTGGGCCACCAGCCACCCGGTTGGCTTCAACCCGTTGCCCGAGCTTTACGTCGCCGATCTGGCGAAGCACCCGAAGCTGCGCCTGCTCAGCGATGGCGAAGGGTTCCTGGAAGGCTTCACGGCGCATCTCTGCCCAGGCCATACCCCGGGCTGCCTGGTCTATCGCCTGGCCGGCAACGAGGTGCCTGTGGTGTTTAGCGGTGATGCCGCGAAGAATCGCGCCGAGCTGCTCTCCCTCGCCACCGACATGACGATGGATGCCGGGGCCAGCCGCGCCTCACTTGAGCGCATCTGGCAGCTCTGGCGGCAGGTGCCGGGCACGCTGCTGATCCCCGGCCATGACCTGACCATGCGCCTCGATGCCACCGGCCGGCCCGAATATATCGGCCAGCGCCGCGCCGGCATCAAAGCCTGGTTCACGGAGGATCTGGAGGTCATGGCGGAGTTTGACATCTCCGCCCCGCGGTTCTGATCGGGTGCGGGCCTGGGTCCGGCTGCCTTCGGGCCGGCGCCTCGATCTTCTCGCGCCCACGCCGTTCGACTGGACCGATGCCGATCTGGCGCTCGGCCTCGCCCGCACCTATCGCTGGGGCGGGCATTCGATCTGGCCGGGCGCGCCGCTCTCGGTCGCACAGCATTCGCTGGCCGTTTGGGCGCTGCGACGGGCGCGGGCGCCGACCGGTCTCTCCCGCCCCGACCAGCGTCGCGAATTGCTCCATGATGCCGAGGAAGGGTTGCTCGGCTTCGACTGCATCTCACCCCTGAAGCCTTTCCTGGGAGAGGCGTTCGCGGCGCTGGAGGCGCGGCTCCGGGGGGCGGTGGCGGCGCGGTACGGGCTGGCCCCCTGGGCGGCTGAAGCACGCCGCGCGCACAAGGCCTGCGATGTGGCGCTGGCGGCGGCCGAAGCCGTGCATGTGGCCGGCTGGAGCCTTGCCGAGGTCCGCAGCACGCTCGGCATCCGCGCGCCCATGCTGGATGCTGATCCGCTGGCCTCCGTGTACGGCACGCCACCCTGGCAGCCCTGGCCGGCCGAGCTGGCAGCGGAGCGCTTCCTGGCGGCGCTCGATCGGGTGGCTGGCGATTGAGCGCGACGGCGCACGCGATCCACAGCGGATCGTCTGCAAGCCGGCTTCATCGACCGTGCCCGACCTGCGCGCACCGACCGAGCCCCGGCCCTTTCCCGCAGCGTCCGGGCAGGCTTGGATGGGCGCAAGATTGAGGAGGAACACATGTCCGCTGCGGTGCCGATCCAGGGCAATCGATTCTGTATCGTCGGCGGCGCCAGCCTGGTCGGCTCAGCCACCGCGAGCGAACTGCTCGACCATGGTGCGGCAGAGGTCGTGCTGTTCGATAATTTTGCCTTCGGGTCGGAGGCGGCGATCGCCCATCTGAAGGATCATCCTCGGCTGCGGCTGGTACGGGGCGATGTGATGCGCCTCTCGGACCTACTGCGGGTCACTGAGGGAATGGCCGGCGTCCTGCAGCTGGCCGCCTATATGACGCTATCGATGGACCGCGATCCCTGGGGCGGGCTCGACGTCAATATTCGTGGCGTGCAGAACGCTCTGGAAGCCTGCCGGGCCAACCAGGTACGGAAGGTGGTCTTCGCTTCCTCCAACGCCGCCTACGGCTATGGCCCGGGGGTCGCCGGCGACCTGGTCGAGAGCACGCCCTTTCACAGCCAGGGCGCGCCGCCGGCGGCCATTCTCTATGGGGCGACCAAAATCATCGGAGAGCAGCTCTGCCGCGACGCCTTCCGCAAATGGGGCCAGGACTACGTCGTGCTGCGCTATTCGACGGTTTATGGCGAACGGCAGCATCATCGCGCGGCCAATGCGCTCTACATCATCGAGACGCTGGAGAAGCTGCGCCGTGGCGAAGCGCCCGAGATCTTCGGCGACGGGTCCGAGACCAAGCATTTCGTCTATGTCGGCGATCTGGCACGCGCCAACCGTCTCGCCTTCGAAAGTGCGGCGAGCGATGTCGCGGTCAATACCTCCGGCCCCGCCCCGATCACGACGCGGGACCTGGTGCTGCTGGTGACCGAACTCGCCGGCGGCGGGCCGGCGCCGAAATCGGTGGGCCATGCAGCCGGGAAGGTCCGCCTGACCTCCGGCGGGGCCTTCCGGATCGCCCATGAAGCGGCCCAGGCGGCGATCGGCTGGCAGCCGGAAGTCGATATGCGGGAGGGGCTGCGCCGCCTGATCGCCTGGCTGGACAGCGGCAACGACCGGCGCTGAGCGGGCCGCCTCTGCAGCGGGCTGGGATCGGCGGCGCGGCGCCCTTATGCTGGACCGCAACAAGGGCCGGCGCGCGCCAAGGCCCGATGACGCTGAGGACCGCCATGTCGCTTCATCGCCGCAGCCTGCTGGCCGCCCCCCTCCTCCTGCCCGGCGCGGCACGGGCCCAGGCCCCGCGTTTTCCGGAACGCCCGATCGAGATCATGGTCGGCTTCGTGGCGGGCGGTGGCACCGACCTCGATGCCCGCTCCTATGGCCGGGCGCTGGAGAAACGGCTGGGCGGGACGGTCGTCATCAACAATCGTCCCGGTGCGGGCGGCGAGTTGGCCCTGGCGGCGACGGCACGGGCCAAGCCCGATGGCCATACCCTGGGCACCACCAACTACCCCGGCATGATCACCATCCCGATCGAGCGGAAGGCGCAGTTCACGCTCGATGATTTCGCACCGATCGCCAATCTGGTCAGCGACCCGAGCGCCATTACCGTCAGGGCCGATAGCCCCTGGCGTCACCTGGAGGAGCTGATCGCCGCGGCGCGCAAGGACCCGGAGAAGATCACCTACGCCTCGCCGGGCGTCGGCTCCGATGATCACCTCCAGCTCGTGCTGCTGGAGGCGGTGACCGGGATCAAGATGACCCATGTCGTATTCCAGGGCGATCCACAATTGCGGACCGCCCTGCTCGGCGGGCAGGTCGATTGCATGGGCCTCAATCTCGGCGCCGTACTGCAAAACCCGGAAAAATTTCGGATCCTGTCGCAGGCCGGCGCCAGCCGCAGCCGCTTCGCGCAGGATATCCCGACGCTGCGCGAGCTGGGCCTGCCGGTCGAGATGGCCTCGCAACGCGGCGTTGTCGCACCCGCTGGCCTGCCGCCGGCAATCCTCGCCCAGTTGCGTGAGGTGACGGCCGAGATCGCCCGCGATCCGGAATTCGTCCGCCAGGTGGAAGACCGCTTCACTGAACCCGCTTTCGAAGCGGGTGAGGCCTGGTTTGCCCGGCTGCGGCGCGAGCGCGAGACCTATCTCGGTATCTGGCAGAAAACGCCCTGGGCGCAGCGCTAGAGCGCGATGCGTTGAGGCGGAATCGCCGAAGGCGCTGAATCGCGCGACTAAACAAAGGCTAGAGCAGGGTGCGTGAGCGAATGCGAACGCAGCAGGCTCTAGAGCGCGATGCGTCGAGGCGGAATCGCCGAAGGCGCTGAATCGCGCGACTAAACAAAGGCTAGAGCAGGGTGCGTGAGCGAATGCGAACGCAGCAGGCTCTAGAGCAATATCCGTTCAGACGGAATCGTCTGAACAGGTTTCTTGCTCTCGCAAATATAAAAGCTAACGCTGCGGCAGACCGCCGCGGCCCGGCTCAGCCCTCGCCCAGGGTGCTTGGGTGGAACAGCGCCTCGGGCTCGATCGGCGCGGCGGCCAGGCCATCGGCGACCGCGAAGCGGATCATCGCCGCGATCTCGGCGCGATTGCGCACGAAGCCATAGGGCCAGGGGTCGCCGCCCATGGCTTTGGCCTGCTCCTCATAGGCCGCGGCGATCCACGGCAATGAAACCCTGAGGACATTCACCTGCTGCAATTCGTGCAGCGAAAGGCGCTTGGCCTCGGCAAACGCGCGGTAGAGCGCCACTGGCAGCCAGGGATGGCGGGCCGCGACATCCTTGCGCACCGCGAGGCAATGCATGATCGGGAAGAAGCCGCTGGCCCGATGCCACGCCATCTCCTCGGCCCGGTAGTCCGGATACAGCCGCGCCACCGGCGCCGAGCCGTCCTGGAAACAGCGCGGCGCCCGCGGCCCGATGAAGGCATCGAGGGTGCCGTCGGCCAGCGCATCTTCCAGGTCGCGGCCCAGCGGGCGGACGTCGAAGCCGGGCGGCAGGGTGATGGCCACCCGCTCCTGGCCAGTCCGCCAGGCGATGCCTTTGGTGTCAACGCCGTAGTGCTCCCGCAGGATCCCACGAACCCAGAGCGCCGCGGTTTGCTGGTATTCCGGCAGGCCGATGGTTCGGCCAGCGAGATCGGCAGCGGTGCGGATGCCGCGATCGGTCCGGACATAGATCGCCGAATGCCGGAAGGCGCGGGAGAGAAAGAGCGGGATGCCGACATAGGGGCTGTCGCCGCGCGCGGTGGTGACGATATGGCTGCCCATCGAGAGCTCGGTGATCTCGAACGCCTGGTCGCGCAGCGCCCGGCGGAAGATATCCTCGGCTTCCGCGACCACCGGCACGAGATCGACACCGGGGATGGGCACCCGCCCATCGAGCACCGGGCGGGAGCGATCGGTGCCGACGCAGGCGATGGTGAATTGGATTTTTCCGTTCATGTCGCGCTCGCCAGCTGTTCGGGCGTGAAGGGCAAGGCGCGCGGGCGGATGCCGAGCGCATCAGTGATCGCCGCGCCGATCGCCGCGATGGTCGGTGCCATGCTCGCCTCACCGGCGCCGAGGAAGGGCAGTTCCGGGCGGTCGATCAGCTCGACCGCGACCTTGGGTACGTCGGAGAAGCGGAGGATCGGATAGGTCTCCCAACTATCGGAGGTGACCCGGCGCCGATCGAAGGCGACGCGTTCCAGCAGCGCGACGCTGGTGCCGTGGATGGCGCCGCCCTCGTACTGGTTGGCCACGCCGTCGGGGTTCACGACCTCTCCGACATCGCCAGCGATCCACAAGCGGCGGCAGAAGACGCGCTCGCGGGCCTCGATTTCGGCAGCAACCGCGGCGTAGCCGCCGGTATTTTTGTAGCGCGCGAAACCCAGACCCAGGCCCCAGCCATCGCGCTTCTGGCGCTCTCGCCAGCCGCACATCACGGCCACGCGCTGCAACACCGCCACGGCCCGCGCATCGTCAAGATGCTGCAGCCGATAGTCCAGCGGATCGACCCTGGCGGCGGCGGCCAACTCGTCCATCATCGCCTCGATCGACCAGACATTCAGCGTGGCCCCAAGGCCGCGGAGCGCCGAGGTCCGGATCGGCATCTCCAACAGCCGCGTGGTGTCGATCTCCAGATGCGGAATCGTATAGAGCGGCACCCCGTTGCGCGGCGCACCGCCACCGGCGGCGAGCGGCGGGTTGATCGAGGGCTTCACAGGAAAGGGCTCGGCCAGCATCCCGGCGGCCAGCAGGGTCGGCACCGGGTCGCGCCCGGGGCGGGAGGAATGGCCATTGCTGACGATATGGCTGCGCCAGCCGACCAGCCGGCCACCGGCATCGGTCGTCGCCTCAATATCGACCAGCATGGCCGAGGAGAAGGGCGACCAGCCGAGCTCCTCCGCCCGGCTCCACAGCACCCGGACCGGCGTACCGGGGACCGCGCGGGCCGCCAGCACCGCGTCCAGCGCGACATCATCGGCGCCGTTATGGCCGTAGCAGCCAGCCCCTTCGCGGTGCCGCACCAGCACCTTGTCGGGCGCCGTCTTCAGGGCCTTGGCGATATCGGCGCGCAGATTGTAGGGCCCCTGCGAATGGCTCCAGACCTCGACGGTATCGCCCTGCCAGCACGCCACCGCGCAGGACGGGGCAACCGAGGCATGCGCGATATAGGGCCGATGGAAGCTGCGCCGCAGGCTTGCCGCGGCAGGCACCACCTCGCCCCGGCGGATGACCTCGCTGCGCTCGCCCCGCCCGGCGGCCTCGCGTAGCCAGGCGGTCAGGTCGCCTGCCTCCGGCAGCGTGTCCTCGGCGCTCCATTCAGCCCAGCCGGCCAGTTGCAGCGCCGCCGCTTCGGCAGCCCATTCGGTAGGCGCCAGGGCCACGAGGAAGCTGCCATCCCGCACCGCCCGCGCCCCCGCGGGCAGCGCGCCGTCCCGCAAAGCCAGCAAGCGTGCCTGCCGCGCCGGCGGGCGCACCACGCGGGCGTGCAGCATGCCCGGCAGGCGCAGGTCATGGACGAACCGGGCAGCGCCGAAGACCTTATCCGGCAGGTCGATCCGCGGCACCGAGGTGCCGGCGATCCGCCGCGCCGCCGCCGCCTTCGGCTGCACGTCCGGCCGCGCCTCGGTCTCCAGCAGCGCCTGATCGGCCAGTTCCCAATAACTGCCGATCGCCCCGGCCGGGCCGATGAAGGTGCCGTCCACAATGGCGATCCGCTCCGGCGGGATGCCGGTCCGCTGGGCCACCACCTCGATGAAGATGGCGCGCGCCGCGGCGCAGGCGTGGCGCAGCGCGCCGCCGCTATCCTGGGTCGAGAGGCTGCCGCTGGTCACCGCCTCATCCGGGCTGTCGGGCGTGGCGGCTGGGGTCACCTCGATGCGGGCGAAATCGACATCCAGCTCATCAGCCGCGATCTGGCTGAGGGTCGTCAGAATGCCCTGGCCGAGTTCCACCTTGCCCGGCGCAATCGTCACCCGGCCATCGGCGGAAAAGCCGAGCCATTGCGACAGACGCCGATTGGCATGCAGGCTGCCTGGCAGCTTCGGCTTGCCATCGGCAGGCGGCAGCGCCGCGCCGAAGCCGCTCATGCCCGTGCCTCCTGCGCCGCGCGCTGGACGGCGCGGATGATCCGGTTATGGCTGCCGCAGCGGCAGAGATGCGGCTCCAGCGCCGCCCGGATCGCGGCTTCGTCCGGATCGGGATCGCGCCGCAGCAGCGCCGCCGCGCTGACCAGGATGCCGGACAGGCAATAGCCGCACTGCCCGGCCTGTTCGGCCAGGAAGGCGGCTTGCAGGGGGTGCGGTGCATCGGGCGTGCCCAGCCCCTCGACGGTCGTCACCGCGCGCCCCGCCACGGCTTCGACGGGCAGGGTGCAGGCATGACGCGGCAGGCCGTCCACCAGCACCATGCAACTGCCGCATTGCTCATTGCCGCAGCCGAAGCGCGGACCGGATAATCCCCCCGGCCCACGCAGGGCCTGCAGCAGGGAGACCGACGCCGGCACATCCAGCGTCACCGGCCGGCCGTTCAAGGATAAAGACAGCATCTGTCCCCCTAGAGCATGCTGCGTTCACATGCGTTCACGCACCCTGCTCTAACTCTTGTTGGTCGCGGGATTCAGCGCCTTCGGCGATTCCGCCTCAACGCATCCCGCTCTAATCCGCCTTGATATTCGCCCGCCGGACCAGCGCCGTCGATTGCTCAAGATCCTGTTCCAGATAGGCCCGATACTCCGGCAGCGACATCACCAGCGGCTCGGCCCCCATGCGGCGCATCGCCGCCTGCCCCGCCTCGCTGCCGACGATGCGGCTTACCTCGGCGTGCAGCCGCTCCAGGATCGGCGCTGGCGTCGCGGCCGGCATCATCAGGCCGATCCAGATCGGATAGGCGAAGCCCGGCACGGCTTCAGCAACCGCGGGGAGCGACGGCAGGGCCGGGTCGCGGCGCAGCGCCGTGGTCGCCAGCCCACGCACCCGGCCGGCTTCGATCTGCGGCTTCATGGTCGGGATGCCGTCGAACATGATCGGCACCTGCCCGCCGATCACCGCCGTGCGGGCCTCGTTCGACCCGCGGAAGGCAACCGCGACCATATCGACGCCGGCCATGGCCTTCAGCATCTCTCCGGCCATGTGATAGGGCGTGCCGGGCCCGGAATGGGCGTAATTCCAGCGCCCCGGCTCGCTGCGCAGCAGCGCCAGGAACCCGGCCAGATCCGTGGCGGGCACCGCCGGATGCACCACCAGCACGTTATTCGCGACATTGATGGGTGCGACCGCCGCCAGATCCCGCAGCAGCACGAAGCCGCGCTGCGGCTGCAGCGTTTCGTTCACCATGGCGGTATTGCCCAGCGCGACCAGCGTGGTGCCATCGGGTGGCGCCTTGGCGACCAGATCGGTGCCGATGGTGCCCCCAGCACCCGGCCGGTTCTCCACCACCACGGGCACGCCGAGCGCGGCACTCAGCGGCTCGGCCACGAAGCGCGCGGCGACATCGGCGGCGCCGCCAAGGCCGAAGGGAACCACGATACGCAGCGGCCGGCTGGGCCAGGCGGGCTGCGCGCGCGCCACGGCAGGGGCGGCGGTGAGGGCGGCGATCAATCCACGGCGGCGCATCAGCCCGCCTCGATCCGGGCCAGGCGGATCCATTCGCCCTGGCGTTCGATATCATGCCGCAGGAAGGCGTCAAATGCCGCCACACTCATCGGCATGGGTTGGGCGCCACCGCGCGCCATGCCGGCCCGCGTCGCCGCCGCCGTTAGAATGCTGTTCACCGCATCATGCAGCCGCGCGATGGCCGGAGCAGGCGTGCCCGCGGGCATCATCAGCCCAAGCCAGATCGAGGCCTCGAACCCCGGGACCGTGGCCGCAATGGTCGGCAGGCCCGGCAATAGCGGGCTTGGCTCCGGCCCCGTGGTGCCAAGGCCGGTTACCCGCCCGGCGGCGATCTGCTCGCGCATCGTGGGGATGGCGTCGAACATGACCGGCACCTGTCCCGACAGCAGCGCCGTGCGCGCCTCGTTCGAGCCCTTGAAGGGAATATGGTTCATCTCGATCCCCGCCATGGCGCAAAAGACGGCGCCGGCGATGTGATAGGGGGTGCCGGGGCCCGAGCTGGCATAGTCCAGTGTCCCTGGTGCGGCCTTGGCGCGGGCGATCAGCCCGGCCGTATCGGCGATGCCAAGCGACGGATGCACCGCCAGCACGTGATAGGCGACGTTCACCGCCGCGACCGGCGCCAGGTCGCGCAGCAGCACGTAGGGGCGGCGCGGCTGTAGGGTTTCGTTCGCGGTATGTGTGTTCGACATGACCAGCGCCGTGTGTCCGTCACTCGCCTTGGCCGCCGCTTCGGTGCCGATCACCGCCCCGCCGCCCGGCCGGTTTTCTACGATGACCGGCTGGCCAAGCTGGGCAGCCAGAGGCTCGGCGAGAAAGCGCGCGGCGACATCGGCCGAGCCGCCGGTGCCGAACGGCACGATGAGGCGCAGCGGGCGGCTGGGCCAGGCCTCCGCCCGCAATGGCGCCGGGCAGGCGCCGGTCGCGGCGAGAGCGCCGAGCATCAGGCGACGCGAAAAGGTCATCGGCAGAATACCCCGGAGTTGGCGGCGCGCCACGATCTATCCGCGATCATCCAGGCTGGCGCAAGCCGGATCAGGCCAGGGGCCAGTCCGGTCGCGGCATCGCCTGATAGGCTTCGCGCAAGGCGCGGGACCAGTTCGCGCGGACCATCAGCAGATAGGGATCATCCTCGGCGATCCGCCGGCGCAGCGCCACATGCAACGTGTCGCGGCGATAGAGCAGCAGATCGACCGGCAGCCCGACGGTGAGGTTTGAACGCAGCGTCCCGTCCATGCTGATCAGCACCAGCTTGATGGCGTCCGGCAGCAGGGTTGCGAAGGTCACGCCGCGGTCGAGGATCGGCTTGCCGTACTTGATTTCGCCGATCTGCAGGAAGGGGGTATCGGCCGTCGCCTCAATGAAATTCCCGGTCGCGTAGATCAGGAACAGCCGGTGCGGCGCGCCGCTGATTTGCCCGCCCAACAGCAACGAGCAGTCGAAGCCGATCCCCTGTTGCGCCAGGGCCGGGTTATCGGCGGCATAGACATCGCGCACCGCCTGCCCGACCAGCTGGGCGGCATGGAACAGGTTGGGCACGTTGCGCAGCGTATGGCGCTCGCCGTTCAGCCAAACGCCTTCCTGCAGGCGCGACCAGACCGCCTGGGTGATGGCAAGGTTACCCGCCGAGAGGATCGTCAGGACGCGGTCGCCCGCCACTTCCTCCACCTGCATCTTCGAGAAGGTGGAGATGTGATCGACGCCGGCATTGGTGCGGGTGTCGGAGAGGAAGACCAGGCCTTCTTCCAGGAAGAGCCCGACGCAGTAAGTCATGCGGCGGCCCCTAATGCCGGATGTAGAAGTCCTCGATCGCCGCGCCGAGTTCGGCGGTCCGCGCAATGGTGCGGGTCAGGAAGGCGTGCAGCCCTTCGGCCAGGATGTCGTCGATCCGACCATAGCGCAACTCGGCCGCCAGCAGTCCGGCCTGCCGATGACATTCGCCGCGCCGACCGCCCTGCCCTTCAGCGATCGCATCCAGCATGGCGGAGACCTGACCGAGGCAGGCGGCGAGGCCGCGCGGCAGTTCCGGGCGCAGGATCATCAGCTCGGCGATCTTCGGCGCCGCAAGCCGGTCCCGGTAGATCCACTGATAGGACCGGAGCGCCGAGACCGAGCGCAGCACCGCCTGCAATTGCACGTAATCCACCGCCTCGGCGGCGTCTGGCTCGAACAGCTGGTGGCGGACATCGAGCAGGCGGGCGGTATTGTCGGCGCGCTCCAGCATGGTGCCCAGCCGCACGAAGCGCCAGGCTTCGGTGCGCAGCATCGTCTCCTGCGCGGCGCCGTTGAACAGCGTTACGCGGTCGCGCACCCAGCCGAGGAACTCCGGCAGCGCCTCGCCCTCCACCGCATCCGGCGTCAGCTGGCGCAGATGAGTCCAGCCATCGTTCAGCGCTTCCCACATATCGACCGTGAGTGCCGTGCGGACTGCCCGGCCGTTCTGCCGCGCCGCCTCGAAGCAGGGGAGAATGCCGGAAGGGTTGTCATGGTCGAAGACCAGCCAATGCACCACCGCATCGCCGGACGGCGCCGGGTATTTGCGGTGGAAACTGCCATCGCCCCCGGTCGCGGTCAGCAGCGCCCGCCATTCGCCGACCTCATCGCCGAGCCGGGCCGAGACCGCCGCCATGCGCGACGCCACGCCGATGCCACGCGCCACATTGCCGGCGCGTTCCGTATAGCGGGCGGCCCAGAACAGGTTATCGGCTGTGCTGCTCAGCATCAGCCGGCAACCTGCGACGCCGACTGGCTCGTGCCAGCCTCCGGCCCATCATCCTCCAGCACCCAGGTATCCTTCGTCCCACCGCCCTGCGAGGAGTTGACGACCAGCGAGCCCTCCTTCAGCGCGACCCTGGTCAGGCCGCCGGGAACGATGCGGATATCCTTGCCGCTCAGCACAAAGGGGCGGAGATCGACATGGCGCGGCGCGATCCCCTGTTCGGCGATGGTCGGGCAGGTGGAGAGCGCGAGCGTCGGCTGGGCGATGTAATCGCCGGGCCGAGCCAGGATGCGGGCGCGGAATTCCAGGCGCTGTTCCTGCGTCGCATGCGGGCCGATCAGCATGCCGTAGCCGCCCGAGCCCTTGGCCAGCTTGACCACCAGCTGGTCGAGATGCGCGAGCACATATTTACGTTCATCATCGCGTTCGCACAGATAGGTCGGCACATTCGCCAGCAATGGCTCCTCGCCCAGGTAGAAGCGCACCATCTCCGGCACATAGGGATAGATCGCCTTGTCGTCGGCGATGCCCGCACCGGGCGCATTGGCCAGTGAGACATTGCCGGCGCGATAGGCCGCCATCAGGCCCGGCACGCCGACCAGGCTGTCCGCGCGGAAGACCTCGGGGTCAAGGAACTCGTCGTCAATCCGGCGGTAAATGACATCGACGCGCTTGGGGCCGGCCGTGGTCCGCATATAGACGATCCGGTCCTGGACAAAGAGATCGGCGCCCTCGACCACCTCGATGCCCATTTCGTCGGCGAGGAAGCAATGCTCGTAATAGGCGCTGTTGTAGGGGCCGGGCGTCAGGATCACGACCGTGGGGTCATCCCCCGCCCGGGCCGGCGCCACCGCCTTCAGCGTCGCCAGAAGTTCCTCGGGGTAGCGTCCGACCGGCGCGATCTTGTGGCGCGCGCACAGCTTGGGGAACAGCCGCAGCATCGCCTCGCGATTCTCCATCATGTAGGAGACACCGGACGGCGTGCGGCAGTTATCCTCGAGCACATAGAAATCGTCCGCCCCGGTGCGGACCATGTCGATCCCGGCAATCTGGGTGAAGACCCCGCCCGGCGGCACGACCCCCACCATCTCGGCCCGGTAGCCCTCGTTCTCCAGCACCAGCTCGCGCGGGATGCGACCGGCGCGGATGATCTCCTGCGGGCCGTAGACATCGGCCAGGAAGGCGTTCAGCGCCCGCACCCGCTGCCGCAGCCCGACCGAGAGGCGTTCCCATTCGGCTCGGGCGATGATGCGCGGAATCAGATCGAAGGGGATCAGGCGCTCCGGATCGCCGCCCTCGCCATAGACGGCGAAAGTGATGCCGATCCTGCGGAACAGCAGCTCGGCCTCGCGCCGCTTGCGATCCAGCATCTCGCGCGGCGTCGACCGCAGCCAGCGGTCGATCTCGGCGTAGGCGGCACGGACGCTGTCCGGCGTGCCCATCTCGTTGAAAGCGGCGGGTTTGGTTTGCGACACCCTCGGCATCCCCAGGCTATCCCTGAAAGATCAGGCCAGCATGGAGAGGGTACCAGCCGCAAGCGGGGGCGGATCGAAAAAATATCACCGCACCGCCACCTGCCCAAGCGCGCGTCAGATCGGACGCAATCCAGGCATTTCTCAGGCAGTCCGGGCCAGCCTATGCTGCCGGGGGAGGGTGCCTAGCCATGGGGGAAGAGATCAACGGGGCCGCGGCCATCGCCACCGCCCTGCACACCGCCGGGGTCGCCCGGCTGTACGGGGTGCCTGGCGGCGGCTCCTCGCTCGATGTGATCGAGGCCGCCCGCGCCAGGGGCATTCCCTTCATCCTGACCCGTCAGGAAACCGCCGCGCTGATCATGGCGGCGACCGAGGCAGAACTCTCCCACCGCCCCGGCGCGGCGCTGGTGACGCGCGGGCCCGGGGTCGGCAATGCGGCCAATGGCATGGCCCAGGCCTCGCTCGACCGCGCGCCCGTGCTGCTGATCGCCGATGGCTTCCAGGCCGCCGAGCGCGCTTTCGCCAACCATCAATACTTCGATCACGCCGCGCTGCTGGCCCCGGTCAGCAAGGCCGCGGCACGCGCGACCGAGCCGGGCTGCGCGGTGGGCGCAATGACCGGAACGCTGCTCGACACCGCCATGGCCGCGCCGCGCGGCCCGGTGCTGCTGGAATTGTCCGGCGGCGTCGCGCGCGGCGCCGCCGCAACCCCGCCCGCCTTCACGCTGCCCACGCCGCCGCCTGTGGATGACATGGCCCTGGCCGGCGCGCGTCGGCTGCTGGCGGCAGCGCAGCGGCCGGTGGTCATCGCCGGGCTGGAAGCGACCGAGGCCGCCACGGCCGCCGCGCTCCGCGCGCTGCTGGATCGGCTTGGCTGCCCCGGCCTCGTCACCTACAAGGCCAAGGGGGTGATCGCCGATCCGCATCCGCTCTTTGCCGGCGTCTTCACCGGCGGCGCGGCGGAGGCCGACATTTTGGCGGAAGCCGACCTCATCCTGCTGGTCGGCGCCGACCCCGTGGAGTTCATCCCCCAGCCTTGGCGCTACCCCGCGCCGGTGATCGATTGCGGCACCGCACCGCGCCCCCTGCATTATCGCACGCCGGAGATCGGCCTCTATGGCGCGCTGCCGCCGGCCCTGGCGGCCCTGGCCGAAGGCGCGCCGCGCAGTGCCTGGACCGATACCGCGATCGCCGCACATCGCACCGCCTGGCTGGCGGCACTGTCGAACGCCGCCGGCAATCGCGGCGTCTCGCCGCAGGACGTGGTGGCGCTGACGCAGGAAGCCTGCCGGCTGACCGGGCGCGATCCGCGCGTCACGGTGGATGCGGGCGCGCATATGTTCCCGGCGACCACCTTCTGGCAGGCGCATCGACCGGGCGATCTGCTGATCTCCAACGGCCTCGCCACCATGGGATTCGCCCTGCCGGCCGGCATTGCCGCGGCGCTGCATGATCCGGTGCGCGGCGCCATCGCCTTCACCGGCGATGGCGGCCTGCTGATGGCACTTGGCGAATTGGCGACGGCGGTGGCGCTCGGCGTCAAACTGACCGTCGTGGTCTTCAACGACGCCACACTCTCGCTGATCGACATCAAGAAGGGCGGGCGCGATCTGCCGGAAGCCGCGCTGGGCTGGCCGGAGGCGGATTTCGCCGCGACGATGCAGGCGCTGGGCGGTCTCGGCCTGCGGGCGACGGACACAGCGGGCGCCCGTGCCGCGCTGGCCAAGGCGCTGGCCAGCGAGGGCCCGGCACTGGTCGATATCCGCGTCGATCCCGGCAGCTATCCGGCGCAGATCAAGGCGCTGCGCGGATGACCGAGGACCCCTACGCAATCAGCACCTTGGCGCAATTGCGCGGGCACTACGACCTGCCGCATTCGCGCGTGATGAAGAAGGTCGCGGATCGGCTCGGGCCGCGGTCGCTGGCCTTCATCGCCGCGTCGCCCTTCGCCATCCTCGGCACCTGCCGCCATACCTCGCCGCGCGGCGATGCGCCGGGCTTCGTGCAGGCGCTCGACGATACCACCCTCGCCCTGCCCGACCGGCGCGGCAACAACCGGCTGGATGCGCTGCAGGACCTGCTGGACGACCCGGCGGCCTCCCTGCTGTTCCTGATCCCCGGCGTCGGCGAGACGCTGCGGATCAACGGCACCGCGCGCATCACCGCCGACCCGGCGCTGCGGGGCCGCTTCGCCGTGGCCGGCAACCTGCCAGCGACCGTGATCCTGCTCACGGTGCGCGAGGTCTATGCCCATTGCGCCAAGGCCCTGCTGCGCTCGGGGCTGTGGGGCGAAGAACGGGCCCGCCCGCCCGGCGTGCCAAGCAATGGCGAACTGATCGCCGAGGCAACGCGCGGCGAAGCGGTCGACCCGGCCCGCTACGAGACCGAGTATCAGGCCCGCATCCGCCGCGAGCTGTACTGAAAGCCCCGCCGGTGTCGGAGGAGGACGAGGAGGAGGTGCCCGGCCTGCCGCCAGGCACGCCGTTCTACATGACCCCGTCCGGGCATGCGGCGCTGACCGCCGAGGTACGCCAGCTCTGGACTGTGGAGCGGCCCAAGGTGGTCGAGGTAGTGAGCTGGGCCGCCGGCCTCGGTGATCGCTCGGAGAACGCCGATTACCAGTACGGCAAGCGCCGGCTGCGCGAGATCGACCGGCGCGTCCGCTTGCTGCGCCAGCGCCTGGATCGCGCCCAGGTGGTCGACCCGGCGGCGCCGGCGCGGCCGGATCAGGTCTTCTTCGGCGCGACCGTGACCTATGCGCTGCCGGATGACCGGGAGGTCCGGGTGACCATTGTCGGCATCGATGAAGCCGATGGCAGCGCTGGCCGCATCTCCTGGGTCTCGCCCATGGCGCGCGCGCTGCTCGGCGCGCGGGTGGGCGATACGCGGCGCGTCCGGACGCCGCAGGGCAGCCTGGAGGTCGAGGTGGTCGGCATCGCCTATGGCTGACTTGCCACGCTGCCCGGTCCGGTCGAGATTACGCCCCATGTTGGATAATCGACCCGAAGCACCGGAGACGTTCGTCGCGCGCCTCGATGCCGCCGCCCGGCACATGGAAACGCCCTGCGGCGACGGCCGCATGGTCTGGCGCATGTGGGGACATGGGGAGCCGCTGGTCCTGCTGCATGGTGGCAGCGGGTCCTGGCGGCATTGGGCCCGCAATATCGGCCCGCTGGCGGAGCGGCGCCTGGTGATCTGCCCGGACCTGCCCGGCCTGGGCGAAAGCGCGATGCCGCATCCGGCGGAAGACCCGGGCCCGGTCGCCGCCGAGGTGCGGGCCGGGATCGACCTGCTGCTGGGCGACCGGCCGTTCGATCTCTGCGGCTTTTCCTTTGGCGCCCTGCTGTCGGGCCATGTCGCCGCGCAGGCCGGCCCGATGCTCCGTAGCGTCACCCTGGTCGGCGCCGGGGCGCTCGGCCCGAAGCGTCAGGTGACGGAACTCGTGAAGGTGCGCTCGGCGGTCGGTGAGGCACGCATTGCCGCGCACCGGCACAACCTGGCCGCCCTGATGTTCGCCGAGCCGCGGAACATCGACGGCCTCGCCCTGGCGATCCAGGAATGGAATTCCCAGCACGCCCGCTTCCAAAGCCGCGGCTTCGCCAGTTCCACCTCGCTACGCGATGCGATCGCCAGGGCCCGGGTGCCGGTCGCGCTGCTTTACGGTGAACGCGATGCCATCGCCTGGCCGGAGCTGGAGCTGCGCTTCGAGGCGTTGCGGGCGGTGCAGCCCGAAGCCTGGACCGGCGTGATCCCCGGCGCCGGCCATTGGGTGGCCTATGAGGCGGCGGCGGCCTTCAACGCCATGCTGCTCGACATGCTCGAACGCCGGCTCGGCGTCTGAACCACGGAACTCAAGGGAGGCGTAACATGCAGCACCGCAATCTCGGTCGCTCGGCCATTCAGGTGCCGCCGGTTATTTTCGGCTGCAACGTCTTCGGGTGGACGGTGGACAAGGCACAGTCCTTCCGCCTGCTCGACCAGCTGCTCGATGTCGGACTGAATGCGCTGGATACCGCCGATGTCTATTCGGCCTGGGTGCCCGGCAATGCCGGTGGCGAAAGCGAGACGATCATCGGGGAATGGATGGCCGCCCGCGGCAATCGGAACCGGGTGACGCTGCTGACCAAGGTGGGCATGCAAATGGGACCGCGGCAGGCCAGCGGCCCGCATCCCGATCATGTCGGGCAGGCCGGGCTGTCGCGCCGCTGGATCCTGCAATCGGTCGAGGATTCGCTGCGCCGGCTGCGGACCGACACCATCGATCTGTTCCAGACCCACCGCGACGATCCGGCAACGCCGTTCGAGGAAACGCTCAGCACCCTGGGCGAGCTGATCAAGGCCGGCAAGGTGCGCGCGATCGGTGCCTCCAACCACACCGCGCCACGCCTGAAAGCGGCGCTTGCCACCAGCGCCCAGCAGGGCCTGCCGCGCTATGAGACGATGCAGCCACACTACAATCTGGTCGAACGCACCGATTTCGAAGCCGAGCTCGGCCCGCTCTGCCAGGCCGAGGGGCTGAGCGTTATTCCCTATTACGCCCTCGCCGCCGGCTTCCTCACCGGCAAGTACCGCAGCCAGGAGGATTTCGCGAAGACCCCGCGGGGCCCGAGCCTTGCGAAGTATCTCGATGCCCGCGGACAGCGCGTGCTGGCCGCCCTCGATGCCGTCGCCGCCCAACAGCATGCGACCCCGGGCCAGATTGCGCTCGCCTGGATTTCGGCCAAGCTGCCGAACGGCGCACCGATCGCCAGCGCGACCACGGCCGCGCACGTCGCGGAGCTGGCCAAGGCGGCGACACTGGTCCTGACACCGGCCCAGGTCGCCAGCCTGGATACGGCCAGCGCCTGAGGCAGGCCCTCCAGTCCGGCGGCACCGGCGGCACCCGACACCGTCTTTCCGCCCACCAGGCGCGGGCGTAAGCTGCCGGCAAATGCTTATCGGCACCGTGGCCTTGCCGCACCGGCCGCCGAGACTGAAAGGGAGAGAACGGGCATGGGCAATCGCATCGCGATCATCGGCACCGGGGCGGTCGGCGGTTATGCCGGCGCCCATATGGTGCAGGCCGGCGAGGATGTGACCTTCGTCGACATGTGGCCCGAGCATGTCGAGACGATGCGGAGCAAGGGGCTGAAGATCAGCCACATCAAGGACGTGCCCGAATTCACCGTGCCGGTGAAGGCGATTCACCTGACCGAACTGCAGCAGGTCAGCAAGGAAAAGCCCTTCGATATCGCCTTCATCTGCGTGAAGTCCTACGACACCGAATGGGCGACGGCGATGATCAAGCAGTACCTCGCCCCGGGCGGCTACTGCGTCAGCCTGCAGAACTGCATGAACGAGGAGGTGATCGCGGGTGTGGTCGGCTGGGGCCGCACGCTCGGCGCCATCGCCAGCTCCATCACGGTTGAACTCTGCGAGCCGGGGCATGTTCGCCGCGCCTCCGGCAAGGGCGGCAAGGCGCATACCGTCTTCCGCGTCGGCGAAGTGCATGGCCGGATCACCGACCGCGCCAACGAGATCGGTCGGCTTTGCGCGCTGTCGGACAGCTGCACGGTCACCAGCAACCTGTGGGGCGAACGCTGGTCGAAGCTGGTCACCAATGTGATGGGCAACGGCATGTCGGCCTGCACCGGGCTCATCAGCCGTGACATCCTGCTGGACGACACGCTACGCAACTTCACCGCCCGCCTGGGCAGCGAGGCGATCCGCGTCGGACAGGCGCTGGGCTATTCGCTGGAGGAGATCCACCACCTCGACCCCGAGGTGATCGCCCGCGCCGGCGAAGGCGAGGCGGCCGCCCGGGCCGCCTATGACGAGCACCGCATCGCCGAGGCGAACAAGCCCGGCGGCGGCGCGCACCGGCCGAGCATGGGCCAGGACATGGTCAAGGGCCGCCGTACCGAGATCGAGTACCTGAACGGCTTCGTCTGCCAGAAGGCGAAGGATATCGGCATCAATACCCCGGCCAATGCGGCGCTGACCGAGATCGTGACCCGGGTCGAGCGCGGGGCGCTGCAAGCCGACCCGTCGCACATCAAATCGCTGCGGCTGAACTGACATGCGCGCCCTCGCCCTCCTGCTCGCCGTCCTGCTGGCGCCGGCCGCGTGGGCGGAGGACTACCCGGCCCGCAGCGTCACCATCATCGCCGCTGGTGCCGCCGGCGGGCCGACCGATACCATCACCCGCATCGTCGCCGATGCCATGACGAAGCACATGGGCCAGCCGGTGGTGGTCGAAAGCCTGGGCGGTTCCGTCGTAGGGCCGCAGAAGCTGGCGAATGCGCGGCCCGATGGCTACACGCTGATGATCAACAATATCGGCATGGCGGCCAGCGCCACGCTGTATCGCAAGCTGCCCTATGATGTGCCGGGCAGCTTCGCGCCCCTTGGCCTTGTCTCCGACGCCGCCATGACGATCGTCACCCGCCCCAACTTCCCCGCCAAGGACCTGCGCGGCGTGCTGGGCAATCTCACGGAACGCGGCGATGCGCTCAACCTGGCGACGGCGGGGCTGAGCTCGGCGGCCAATCTCTGTGGCCTGCTGGTGCAGCAGGCGGCGGGGGCGAAAGCGACAGTCGTCGTCTTTCGTGGCACCGCGCCGGCGATTGCCGAGCTCATGGCCGGGCGCATTGACTTGCTCTGCGATCAGGCGACCAACACCATCCCCTTCATCCGCGATGGCCGGGTGGCGGTCTGGGGCGTTTCCGCAGCAAGCCGGCTGGCCGGCCTGCCGGCGGTGCCGACCGCCACGGAAGCCGGCTTCCCGACGATCGCGATGAGCACCTGGCACGGACTTTACGCCCCGGCCGGCACGCCAGAGGCGATCCAGCAGAAGGTCAACGCCGTGCTGCGCGCGGCACTGGCCGAGGAGAAGCTGCGCGCGCGCTACGCCGACCTGCTGACCGACGTGCCGGATGCCGGACGGCAGACCATCGGCTTTCATCGCCGCTTCGTCGCCGAGGAAGTCGCCCGCTGGCGGCCGATCATCGAGGCTGCAGGCGCCTACGCCGATTGATCCTGAGGGGCGGCGAAGGCGGTCAGTCGATGCTTAGGCCGAGCTTGGCCACCATGCGCTTCTCATAGGCCACGCGGTCCTTGACGAAGGCGAGGTAGTCCGCCGGCCCGAGATATTCGCGCGGATTCTCCCAGCGATCGAAGATCGCCTGGGTGGTCGGGTCCTCATAGCCCTTCTTCATGCTGCGATGCAGGATCTCGACGATCTCAGGGTCCATGCCCTTTGGCCCGGCGATGCCGTAGGGAGAGGTCACCACCATATCGTAGCCGAGATCGCGCAGCGTCGGCGCATCGGGGATCGATTTCAGCCGCTCCCGCGTCCAGACCGATAGCAGGCGCAGCTCGCCATTCTCGACATTCGGCCGCCAGGACTGGCTGTCGGCGACGATGTCGATCTGCTTGCCGAGCAGGGCGGTTACCCCCTCCTGCGCCCCGCGGAAGGGGATATGGGTCATCTGCACGCCCTCACGCTCGCAGATCTCCTCCATCGCCAGATGGTTGGTCGTGGCAATGCCGCTGGTCGAGAAGGTGAGCTGGCCGGGCGCGGCACGGGCGGCGGTCAGCATCGCCGGCCAATCGGCCCAGCCGCGATCGGTCCGCACCGCGGTGCCGAACAGGAAACCCGAGACCTGCATGATGTAGGTGAAGTCGGCCACCGGGTCCCAGGTGGGCTGCCGGGTCAGGAAGGGGTGGCGCAGCACCGACAGGTGCTGATGCGCCAGCGTATAGCCATCGGGCTTGGCCTGCTGGACCAGAAAGATCGCCGCCTGGGTGCCGCGCGCGCCAGGGCGGTTTTCGATCACCACCGGCTGGCCCAGATCGCGGTTCACCACCTCGAACATCGAACGGTGCAGCGCATCCAGCACGCCGCCCGGCGGCCAGGGGATCAGGAAGCGGATCGGCCGGTTGGGGAAGCCGGCTTGGCCCAGGGCGGGCAGCGGCAGCAGGGCAGCGGCAAGCGCCGGCAGGGTACGGCGGCGCATTTCAGTCGATCCGAAGGTTCAGCTGCTGGGCCATGCGCTGTTCATAGACGGCGCGACGCGCGACGAAATCCTGGTAGGCCGCCGTGTCGTAGTATTCGAGTGGCATGTCGAACTGCTTCCTTACCGCCTCGTTCGCCGGGCTGAACAGCGCCGTCTTCATCGCATCGTGCAGGGTGCGGACCACGCCCGGGTCCATGCCGCGCGGGCCAGACAGGCCATAGGGGCTGGTCACCACCATATCGTAGCCCAGCTCCTTCAACGTCGGCACATCGGGGAAGCGGGGTGAGCGCTCGGCGGTCCAGACGCAGATCAGCCGCAGTTGCCCACCCTCCACCAGCGGCGCCCAGGCGGAAGAATCGGCGACGCTCATGATCTCGCCACCCACCACCGCGACGGCGGCCTCATTGGAGGCGCGGTAGGGGACGTGGACGATGTCGATCTGCTCCCGCGCCGCCAGCTCCTCCATCGTCAGGTGGTTGGTGGTGGCGATGCCGCTGGTTGCAAAGGTGAGTCTGCCCGGATTGGCGCGGGCATAGGCGAGGTAATCCGCCCAGGACTTGATCGGCCCATCGGCCTTCACGACCACGCCATACATCCAGCCGCACAGGCCGATGATATGGCTGAAATCGCGCACCGCGTCCCAGGGCGGGGTGCGGACGATGAACGGCCGGCGGATGATGCTGAGATGCATCTGCGCGATGGTGTGGCCGTCCGGCTTCGCCTGGGTGGCCAGGAACTGCGCGCCGAGCGTGCCGGACGCGCCGGGGCGGTTCTCCACCAGGACAGTCTGGCCGAGCGACTTGCCCGCGACCTCGGCCAGGGAGCGCAGCTGCGCATCGGCCGAACCGCCGGGCGGCCAGGGCACGATGAGGCGCAGCGGCCGGTCCGGAAAGCCGGTCTGGGCCAGGGCCGGGCTGGCCAGCAGCGGGGCGAGCGCCAGCAAGGGGCGGCGGCCGGACGCCAAGGGGCCCGGCGTCACAGCGACCCTCGGGCAGTGTGGGGCACGTGTCGGAACATGCGGCCTCCCGGCATTCGTTCTTGTTGGCTGGAACGAGCCTAACCGGACGCCGGTGCGCCGCGCAGCAAAATAAGGATCAAAGCGGCCCCGGGGGTCGGAGTGGCGGTTTTCCAAGCGGTGGCAGCCTGTCTATCCTGCTGCCTTCGGCTGGCAGCCGAGCCAGGCCCCAGGGAGACACGGACGATGCCCAAGGCGCAGCGGATGGACCACTTCACGATCAACACCGACCGGCTGGAAGAGACCAAGCTGTTCTATGCCGAGCTTGGCCTGGAGCCGGGACCGCGGCCGAACTTCGCGGTGGACGGTCTGTGGCTGTACAGCGAAGGCAAGCCGATCCTGCATGTGATCGAGCGGGCGAGCCTGCCGGAACAGCGCCGCGGCATCCTGGACCACATGGCCTTCTTCTCGACCGACATCCAGGGCGCCGTCGACTGGGTGAAATCGAAGGGGCTCCGCTGCCGGCTGAACCGGGCGCCCGAGCCGTTTAATATCTGGCAGATGTTCTTCTTCGACCCCAACGGGTGCGAGGTGGAGCTAGATTTCGCCCCGACGGAGACGGCGCCGAAGGAATGGCAGGGCAGCAACCTGATGCTGGAACCCGAGCCGGCCTAGAGCGCGATGCGTTGAGGCGGCATCGCCGAAGGCGCTGAATCGCGCGATCCAACACATGCTAGAGCGGGCTGCGTGAACGCATGTGAACGCAGCATGCTCTAGAGC
>CAITYE010000091.1 GCA_903896535.1 uncultured Paracraurococcus sp. | reverse complement strand
CCGGTCAACCCGACCGCCAGCGTCGTCTCACCCATCAGCAGGCGGCTTTCGGCCGCCTCCGGGTTGCGGCGAATCAGCGCCTCCACCGCCGGCACCCGGGCAACGAGATCCTTGGCATCAGCCAGATAGGCCGCCGCCAGCGCCGGGTTGGGTGCTGCGGCCCAGGCTGTCTCCAGCACCTCCTTGGCACGACGCGGGAAGCCGCCAGCCTGCAGCCGTTCGGCATAAGCGATCGCCGCCGGGGCGAAGCCCTTGTCAGCCTCGAAGGCCTGCTTTGTCAGCTCGGTCGCCTTCGCTGCATCCGGCTCGGCCGTCGCGGCGGCCAACGCCAGTGCCGCCTTCGGTGCCTCCGGTGGCGCCAAGGCCAGCGCTGCCTGCCAGTCATTGGTCCTGAGCGCGAGCTGCCCGCGTTCCTGCTTCAGCCAGGCGGCGCCGGGCTGCAGCCGTTCGGCTTCCGCCGCCAAGGCCTGGGCGGCCGCGTAATCATCCTTCTCCATCGCCTGGCGCAGCAGCCCACGCACGCCGAGGAAGCGGCTATCCTCACGATCCGCCAGCGCGCGATAGGCATCCCCCGCCGCCGTCTCACGCCCGGCCAACCGCTCGGCCTCGGCGGTCAACCACAGCACCGGGGCGGTATCGCCCACCAGCTTGCGCGCCTTGCCCATCTCCAGCCGCGCCGCCTCGCCGGTGCCAGCGGCCAGCGCGACCAGCGCCCGGGTCATCGCCTGCTCGGCTTCGTGCCGGCGGTTCAGGTTGCGCTTCAGCCGCAGGCGCTCCGGCGCTCGACGGAGCGCGCCGAAGGCCGAAAGCAGCAGGTGCAGCAGCAGGAACAGCCCCGCCAGCAGCAGCATCGCGACCGGGAAGGTGGTGCCGATCCAGGCATCGCCCACCTGCACTTCGACACTGCCACCAAGTTGGGCGAGATAGAGCGCTGCGGCGACGCCGAGCGCGATGAGAATCAGCCAGACCAGCGCGCGACGCATCGGCTCAGCCCGCCGCCAGCTGGCGGAGTGCGGCCCGGGCGGCCAGCAATGCGCGGGCCTGGTCAGCCCAGCCATCCATCGCCTTGCGCGCCGC
Organism: uncultured Paracraurococcus sp.; assembly: GCA_903896535.1. Classification (GTDB taxonomy): domain Bacteria; phylum Pseudomonadota; class Alphaproteobacteria; order Acetobacterales; family Acetobacteraceae; genus CAITYE01. Next base: position 2,075 of record CAITYE010000091.1, on the reverse strand, counting down.
GGGTGGTAGTTTCTGCAGCGCGGCAAGGCTCAACTCCAGATCGCCGGCGCCCAGGGCACGGCGCGCGCGCTCAAGCTCCGCCTCCGCCGCATCGCCCCAGACCACCTGCTCACCACGCCGGACGGTGACGAGGCCGGAGAGCCGCTGCCCCGCGCTCTGCATCACGCCGGACCTGCTGCCATCCGACTGCGTCGCCGGGTCGGAGGCCGCGCGGGCCTGCTGGGCCGCCTGCTCAAAGCTGAGCTTGAGGCCGGCCTCGGTCGGCGGCGCCACGCTGGCGAAGCGGGCGAGGGTGGCAGGCGCGTCCTTGATGGGCTGCAGCGCCGCGCCCAGGGGTTGGCCGGCAGCAAGCGCACTCCGCAGCCGGTCGATGGCGGCCAGTTGCGCGGTTCGCTGCTCCAGCGCCGTGAAGCGCTTCTGCTCCTGCTCCAGCGCGCCAAGGCGTTGGCCGAGCGTCTGTTCGACGGTCTGCACCTTCTGGCCGAGGCTTTGGCTTTCGGCCTGCACTTTCTGCTGCGTCGCGGTCTCCAGCGCCGTCAAGGATTGCCGCAGCGCCTCCTCGGTCTGCTGCACGCGCTGCGCTGCCGCCTGCTCCAACTGGCTGGCCCGGCTGCTGCCCTGCTCGGCCACTTCGGCCAACCGGCCCCGCAGCTGGCTCAGCTGGTCGCCGGTCTGCTGGACACGGGTGCCGAGGTCAGAAAACTCACCGCGTGGCGTGACGCTGCCAGGATCAACGACCGGGCGGGCTTCCAGGGCCTGCACCCGGCGCTCCGCCGCCTGCACATGTTCGGCGACGCGCCGCTCGGCCGCCTCCAGCCGCGCGGTCAACTGGCCGAGCCGGCCCTCCAGGCCGCTCATATCGACGCTGGGCGCAGGCCGGCCCTCGAGCGTCTTGAGCCGCGCCTCCAGCGCGCCGGCATCCTGGCGGAGCCGCTCAACGCCACCCAGCCGGTCCTCCAGCGCCGTGAAGCGTCCGCCGAGTGCCGCCGGGCGCGGGCCAGAGAGCAGCGCCCAGCCGGCCAGCGCCAGTGCCAGGCCACCGAGGCCGATGCCAACCAGATGGCTCTTGCCGGCGAGCGGCACAGCCGCGGCAGTTTGGGTCGTCTTCGGGGAGTTTGGCGTCTCGTTCATTCTGTTCCGCCTCGTTCTGGCCGGGCCGGCGCCGGGCCGAGCAAATCCAACAACGCATCCTGGTCGGGCCGCTGGGCGACCCGGATGGCCCGCCAGGACAGCGGCGCCAGCGTCACCGCGACCCGGGCGCTGATGGCGCACGCCACCAGACCCGCCGCGGTTCCGGCCAGCCCCGCGCCCCGCAATAGGGACATGGCACACTCCGCGCTCCGCGGGGAGGTGAAGAGTGCATAGGCGATATCGCCCGGGCGCCCCAGCGCGGCAATGGCTGGCCCGGGCAGGGTGGTCGCCGGTCGCGCCACGTAGGCGATGCGCCGCCGCACCCGGAACCCCCCCTGGCGCAGCAGGGCAGCGAGATCCTGGCCATAGCCTTGCCCAACCGCGAGGAGCAACGGGCCCCGCGCCGGGTCGAGGCGCCGGGTGGCGAGGCTGGCCAACGCCACGGCATCGCCCTCGGCCGCTGTCACATCCGTGAAGCCCCGCCCGCGCGCCTCCGCCGCCGTGGCCTCCCCCACCGTCAGCACCGGCAACCCGGCCGGCAGCGTCGGGCCCGGGGTAAGGCCACGGGCGGCGGCACGGCTGGTCAGCAACAGCGCCTGCGCCGCGGTCGAGGACATGGGACAGGGCGCCAGCACCAAAGCCGGGGCCAGCACGGGCTGCCAGCCGAGGTCGCGCAGGCGGCGGGCGGTCTCCGCCGCGCCCGGCTCTGGCCGGGTCACCAGCACGCCGGGGGCGGCGCCCGGTGGCGCAAGCGATCGGGTCGGTTGGCCGAACGGCATGCCGGGGTCATAGAGCAATCGCGGGCGCCTGCGAACGCCCGGCCGCGCCCCTCCGGGGCGCACGAATGCGGGAGCGGGGATGCGCCAGGACGGGGCGGTGCTGGGGCTGGAGGCCAGTTGCGACGAAACGGCGGCGGCGGTGCTCGGCGCCGATGGCCGCATCCT
>CAITYE010000090.1 GCA_903896535.1 uncultured Paracraurococcus sp. | reverse complement strand
CTTCACCCTGCATACCGACAGCCCCTGTTCCCCGGTGGGGTCGCTGGCCCTGGTCGGCACCGCCGTGACCCGGCGCTGCGACGTGGACGGGTCCGTCATCGGGCCGGACCAGGCGGTGACGCTGGACCAGGCGCTGCGGGCGGTGACCATCGACGCCGCGCGGCAGGTGGGCATGGGCGACCGGATCGGGTCGCTGGAGAAGGGGAAGGAGGCGGATCTGGTGATCCTGGAAAGCGATCCCTACCGCACCGCGCCGGAGAAGCTGGCGGCGATCAAGGTGAGCGAGACCTGGGTGGCGGGGACGCGGCGGTTCGCGGCGTAGGGTTTTTGTGAGTCTTCGCCCGGCGGGTTAGCTCTCTCCCGCCGGGTTCTCTCTGCGCATTACAGCGGGCGGTGCCTGCGCCCTCAGCACCGTCGGCGCGCGGGCGCCAGCAGCGCGGCGGGGAAGGTTTCGGGCACCGCATGGGGGCCTTCGAACTCCACCTGATAGGCGCTGCCGCCATCGAAGACCTGCAGGATCATGCCGCGCGTTCCCGCTGGGATCGTCCCCTCGGGCCCCGCGAAATCGGCGCGCAGGCGGACCATTTTATGGGGCTGCAGCGGCGCGGTGGCATCGGCGTCAGGCTATCAGCGGGCGTTCCTGTTCGGCAACGGCAATCATCGCTTTTTCATACGCGCTGATGGCACGGATGCGGTCGCTGTTCATTTTCAGTTAATCATAAGTTCGTATTATGTTCGTGCGGCGCTGCCCTCCCAGCAGCACCGCCCGCTCCTTGAAACCGTGCATCCGCCCGCCTCCTCCCCCGCCCCCCGGGCCGCACCCGCTGGCTGGCCGGACTGCCCCCCCCCGCCCACCCGCCTCAAGTCCTAAAATTTTGAAGCGTTTGGCGCGCCAACCCAGCCTCGCCATGGCGTTGCCCGGGATAGGTCCGCTATGGCCTCAAGCGGCTTGAGGGCCTTGAGGCCGCCCCACCTCCGCCGCGGGACCCCCAAGATGGTCCGGACATACTGGGTTCCGGGCGCTTCGCCCCCCCTCCGGCATTTGTCCGAAACTAGAGTCTCCTGGGCTTTTCCGGCGTTCTGGCGGATTCCGCCCGCCGCCCCTCGCCAGCCCTGGCCTTGATCCTGCATCATCGGGGCATGCTTTCCCGTCGCCATCTGGCCGCCCTGCTCCCGCCCCTGCTCGCCGCCCCCGCCTGGGCGCAGGACCCGTACCCCAATCGTCCGATCAAGCTGATCATCCCCGTCGGCGTCGCCGGCGCCACGGATATCGTCGGCCGGCTGCTGGCCGAGGCGATGACCCCGCGGCTTGGCCGGCCGGTGGTGTCGGAAAACATCGCCGGCGCCGGCAGCACCATCGGCGCCGCTGCCTTCCTTCGCCAACCGGCCGATGGCTACACGCTGTTCATCGGCACCAACAACCATCCGGTCATGCAGGCCGTGCGGCCGGATTTCCCGCATGATCCGGCGCGGGATTTTCAGGCGATCTGCCTTATCGCGCGCCAGCCCAATGTGCTGACCGTGCACCCCTCCGTCCCCGCCCGCGACGTCGCCGCGCTGCTCGCCTGGCTGCGGGCGGAAAAGGATGCCGCGAATTATGGCTCGACCTTCCCCGGCGCCACCAACCATCTGGCGGGGGAGCTGCTGAAAAGCCTCGCCGGTTTGGACTTCACCCTGGTGCCCTACCGCACCGCCGCGCTCTCGGTGCAGGACCTGGTTGCCGGCCGGGTGCAGTTCACCATCGACAGCCCGATGATGCTGGCCCCGCTCATCCAGGAAGGCCGGTTGCGCGGCCTGGCGGTGACCGGCGCCGAGCGGACGGACCTGCTGCCGGGTCTGCCGACGCTCGCTGAAGCCGGGGTGCCTGGCTATGAGCTGACCGCCTGGCAAGTGCTGTTCGTGAAGCCCGGCACGCCGCCGGAGATCGCGCAGAAGCTGACCGCGGCGGCGGAACAGGCCGTCGCCGATCCGGCCTTCCGCGCCAAGCTGCGGCAGAACAGCGCCGAGCCTTTCCCCGCCACCTCGCCGGCGCTCGCCACCGCTTTCGTCAAGGACCAGACGGAACGCTGGTCGGCCATCGTCAAGCGCATCGGCCTGAAGGCCGAATAGCGATGACCGCGCGACTCGCCGGGCGCGTTGCCCTGATCACCGGTGCTGGCGGCGGCATCGGCGCCGCCATCGCCCACCGCTTCGCCGGGGAAGGCGCCCGCGTCGGCGTGGCCGATCTGGATGCCGGCAAGGCCGCGGCGGTGGCTGCCGCCATCGGCCCGGCGGCGCTCGCCATCCCCTGCGACGTGGCCGACCCTGCCGCGGCCGAAGCGGCCGTGGCCGCGACCCTGGCCCGGTTCGGCGCGCTGCACATCCTCGTGAACAATGCCGCCGCCTTCACCCCTGATGCGACCGCCGAGACCATCCCGCTGGCCGCCTGGGAGCGGACGCTGGCGGTGAACCTGACCGGCCCGATGCTGATGAGCCGCTTCGCCATCCCCGCGATGCGCGCGGCCGGCGGCGGCAGCATCATCCACATGGCCTCTCAGCTGGGCCATGTCGGCCGCGCCGGGCGCTTCTGGTACGGCACCGCCAAGGCCGCGCTGGTGCATATGGCCAAGGGCATGGCGATCGATCACGCCGCTGACGGCATCCGGGTGAACAGCCTCTCCCCCGGGCCGATCGCCACCGAACGCACGCTGGCGCGGATCGGTGGCGATGGGCCGGCCCGGGCCTTCTACGGCCCGCTGACCCTGCTGGGCCGCCAGGGGCTGCCCGAGGAGATCGCCGATGCCGCGCTGTTCCTGGCAAGCGAGGAGAGCCGCTACATGACCGGCGCCGATCTGTTGGTGGATGGCGGCTACAACGCGCGCTGACGCCGGCGGGTGCGCACTGGACAGCAGCGCCCCGCTTGCCCTATCCGCCCGGAATGCGCGCTGACGCCCTATCCCTGCACGAGCAGATCACCGCTTCGGTGTCCCTGCTGAGGAGGCATCTTTGACTGGGATGCCGCCCTACGCCGCCTCGATGAGCTGAACGCCCGGGCCGAGGATCCAAGCCTCTGGAACGATGCCGCCGCGGCGCAGAAGCTGATGCGCGAACGTGGCCGCATTGCCGACCAGACCGGCGGCGTGCGCCAGCTTGAACAATCGGTGGCCGATGCGCTGGAGCTGATCGAGCTGGCCGAGGCCGAGGGCGATACCGCCACCGCCGATGCCGCCGTCGCCGACCTTGTCACCCTGGCAGCCGAGGCGAAGAAGCGGGAAATCGAAAGCCTGCTATCGGGCGAGGCGGACCCCAATGACGCCTATCTGGAAGTCAATGCCGGCGTCGGCGGGACGGAGGCGCAGGACTGGGCCGAGATGCTGCTGCGCATGTACCAGCGCTGGGCCGAACAGCGCGGCTACAAGGCGACGCTGACCGAGCGCAGCGACGGCGAGGAAGCCGGGGTGAAGTCGGCGACGCTGCAGATCAGTGGCGATAATGCCTATGGCTGGCTGAAGACCGAGAGCGGCGTGCACCGCCTGGTGCGCATCAGCCCGTTCGGCGGCAACGACAAGCGGCAGACCAGTTTTGCCAGCGTCTACGTCTACCCGGTGATCGACGACAAGATCGAGATTGAGGTCAACCCGGCCGACCTGAGGACCGATACCTTCCGCGCCTCGGGCGCGGGCGGGCAGCATGTGAACAAGACGGAATCGGGCGTGCGCTTCACGCATATCCCGACCGGCATCGTCGCCGCCTCCACCCAGGATCGCAGCCAGCACCGCAACCGGGCGATCGCCATGGATATGCTGAAGGCGCGACTCTACGAACTGGAGCTGCGCAAGCGCGAGGCGGTGTCCGACGCGGTCGAGGCGGGGAAGACCGATATCGGCTGGGGCCATCAGATCAGGAACTACGTGCTGCAGCCCTATCAGCTTGTGAAAGACCTGCGGACCAACCTCGAAAAGGGCAACCCCGCCGCCGTGCTGGATGGCGACCTCGATGATTTCATGGCCGCAGCGCTGGCGGCGCGGGTGGGCGCGACCCGCTCGGAGGCGAGCGCGGCAGCGCGCTAGAGCATGCTGCGTTCACATACGTTCACGCAGCCCGCTCTAGCATGTGTTGGATCGCGCGATTCAGCGCCTTCGGCGATTCCGCCGCAACGCATCGCGCTCTAGGGTGGGACCAATCTGCCTTTCTACTGCCGCAGATTGACGGTAACGACGCAATTAAACTTCAAGGAGGTTGGTCCTTGGCGATTATTCCCGTGATCCTCTCTGGCGGTACCGGAACCCGGCTCTGGCCACTTTCGCGTGAGGGCTACCCGAAGCAATTCTGGCCGCTGCTCGGTGAGCGGACCATGCTCCAGGAAACGGTGGCCCGCGCGCAGGGGGGACAGTTCGGCGCGCCGGTCATCGTCTGCAACGAGGCGCATCGCTTCCTGGTCGCCGAACAGCTGCGCGAGGCGCGTATCGATGGCGCTCGCATCCTGCTGGAACCGGCCGGGCGCAACAGTGCGCCGGCCATCGCCGCCGCGGCCCTGCTGCTGCGCGAGACTGACCCCGAGGCGGTGCTCTGGATCATGGCGGCGGATGCCGCCATCGCCGACCTGCCGGCGCTGCATACCGCGCTCGACAAGGCGGTTGCGGCGGCGCGGCAGGGCTGGATCGTGACCTTCGGCATGCGGCCGACGGTGCCGGAGACCGGCTTCGGCTACATCGCTGAAGGGGCGGCACTGCCGGGGGTTGCTGGCGTGGCACAGGTGGCCCGCTTCGTCGAGAAGCCGGACCGTGCGACCGCCGAGGCTTTCCTGGCCGGCGGCCAGCACCTTTGGAACAGCGGCATGTTCGTCGCCAGTGTCGGGACCTTGATCGCCGAGCTTGAGCGCCATGCGCCGGAGGTCCTGCAGGCGGTGCGGCCGGCGCTGGCCGGCGGCGGGCGGGATCTCGACTTCGTGCGGCTGGCCAAGGAGGCGTTCCTGGCCGTGCCGTCGATCTCCATCGACTATGCGGTGATGGAACGCACCGACAAGGCGGCGGTGGTGCCAGCGGCGCTCGGCTGGTCGGATCTCGGCTCCTGGGACGCCATGTGGGAAGCGGGCGCGAAGGATGCCGATGGCAATGTCACCAAGGGGCCGGTTCAGCTCGTCGACAGCCGCGGCTGCTATGTGCGTTCGGAAGGCATCCTGACCGGCGTTGTCGGACTGACCGATATCGCCGTGGTCACCACCGAGGATGCTATCCTCGTCGTGCCGCGCGCGCGGGCGCAGGATGTGAAAAAACTGGTCGATGCGCTACGCGCGTCGGGGCGGGCGGAAGCCACCCAGCACCGCCGCGTCTACCGCCCCTGGGGCCATTACGAGGGCCTGATCCAGGGCACCCGCTTCCAGGTGAAGAAGATCGAGGTCCGCCCCGGCCAGAAGCTGTCCTTGCAGAAGCACTTCCATCGTGCCGAGCACTGGACGGTCGTGAATGGCACAGCGATCGTCCACCGCGACGGTGAGGAGATTTTGTTGCGGGAGAACGAGAGCGTTTACCTGCCGCTTGGCTGCGTGCACCGGCTGGTGAACCCGGGCATGATCCCGATGCAGCTGATAGAGGTACAGGTCGGCTCCTACCTCGGCGAGGATGATATCGTCCGCCTGGAGGATACCTACGGGCGGACCTGACGCGGCGGGCTACCGGGCGCGGGCGAGGAGGCGGCGGGCGCGTTCGACGACCGGCTCGTCGATCATCGCACCCTCGAAGCTGACGGCACCCAGGCCTTTTGCCAGCGCCGCCTCGAATGCCAGGACCATGCGCTGCGCCCGCTCGATCTCCGCCGGGCTGTCGCCGTATTCGGCGTTGATCACGGACACCTGGCTTGGGTGCACGCAGCTTGCGCAGGCGAAGCCGAGGCCGCGGGAGCGGCGCAGCATGGCGCGATAGCCCTCCGGGTCCGACAGGCCCGCGACCGTCCCGACGAAGCCGAGCGGCAGGATGCCGGCGGCCCGGGCGGCGACCACGCAGAGCATCTTCGGCAGATAGAGCGCGTCCGGGCTGGGCTGCATGCCGAGATCGGTGGCCAGATCCTCGCCCCCCGCGCCGAGGGCCACCATGCGTGGCGAGGCCGCGGCGATCGCCTCCATCGCCGAGAGCGCCCCAGCGGTCTCGACGAGGCCGATGAATCGGGTGCGGCCCACGGGCACGCCGTGCGCGACCTCGCTCTCAGCGGTCAGTTCGGCGAGCAACCGGACATGATCCGGCCCTATCAGCTTGGTCAATACCAGGACGTCGGCGCCGGCTGCGACGGCGGCGTCGATATCGGCGACCGCGAGGCGGAGCGGCCGGTTGATACGGACACAGGCATCGGCGCCCTGCTGCCGGACGCTCGGCACCGCCTTGGTCAGGGCCGCGCGGGCGCGCGGCTTCTCCGAGGCCGCCACCGCGTCCTCGAGATCGAGAATGATGGCGTCGGCGCCGCGGGTATGGGCCTTGGCCACGAAATCCTCGCGGGTGGCCGGGACATAAAGGAGGGATCGCCAGGTCGGGAGCGTGCGCATGCCCCCAGGCTATCCCGGCGCCACCCGTCGGGCCAGGGCAGGGCGAATCAGCGCCGGCGCGGCAGGACGGTGCCGAGGAACAGCAGCATGGGGATCGCCGCGGCCAGCGCGAAGCTCGTTTGAAAGGCCGACAGGAAGCCGCTCTGGCTCTCCAGCTTGGCGAAGGCCAGCGTGAAGAGCGAGGCGGCGCTGACCACGCCGAGGGTGCGGGTCATCATCGCCAGGCTGCCGGCCACGCCGCGATCGCCCCGGGGGAGCGTGGCGGTCATATATTCGGTGATGCTGACCTGGAGCAGACCGAGCCCCATCCCATGGAGCAGGAGCGCCAGCGCCAGGAATGGCCACGGTGTCGCGATACCCCACAAGGCGATTCCAGCCAAGCCAAGGCCGGTCAGCGCGATACCCGCCAGGGTCAACGCCCGGGCGCCATGCCGCGCCAGCAACCAGCCGGCCGGCCCGGCCACCAGCATGCTGCCGGCTGGGGAGACGGCGAGCAGCAGCCCGGCGAGGCCAGTCGGCAGCCGCGCCATCCCGGTCAGGTAGAACGGGACAAAGAGCAGGACCGCGAAGCCGGCCATCTGGGTCAGCGCATTGGCGGCATTGGCCCAGGCGAAGCCCGGCAGGCGGAACAGGCCGAGTGCAATCACCGGCCGGGCGGTGCGCGCGCTTTGGTAGAGGAAGCCCGCCAGGGCGAGTGCGCCAAGGAGGCCGAGCGGGAGGCCCAGCCAGTCGCCGCGACCAAGCCGATTGATCGCCAACAGCAGGCTGGCCGTAGCGAAGGTGAGCAGCAGCGCGCCAGGCAGATCGAAGGGCTCGCGCCGGCCGGTCTGCGGTGGCCCGCCGCGCGGCGCGCAGAGCAGAGCGGCAAGCGCGATCGGGGCGCGAAACCAGAACACCGCTTCCCAGCCAAAGCGCGCGGTAAGCCAGCCACCGAGTGAAGGGCCGAGCACCGAGCCCGCGGAGAAGCAGAGCGTATAGAGGCCGATCAGCGAAGGTCGCAGCGCTTCCGGGAAGGGGGCGGTCAGCAGCGCCGGGCCGCAGCTTATCACCAGCGCGGCTCCGATGCCTTGCGTCACCCGACCGGCGAGTAGCCAGCCATAGCCGGGGGCGAGACTGCACAGCAGGAAGGCCAGCAGGCTGACCGCGAGCCCGGCACGGAAGATCAGGGCATGGCCGAAGATGTCGCCGAGGCGGCCGACCCCAAGCATGAGGCTGCCATAGGTCAGGACATAGCCGATGATCAGCCATTGCAGCTGCTCAAAGGCGATGCCGAAATGCGCGGTGATCGCCGGGAAGGCGATGTTGAGCGCACTGTCGAGTGGGACCACCAACGTCCCGAGGCCGATTGGCAGGAGGCGCCTGAGGATATCGCCGGTCACTGCCGGGACCGGCACATCACGTCAGCCCTGTGGCGACATGGTCGGGCCATCGGGCCGGCGCAGCAGCTCCTCCTCCGGAACTCCGGCCCGCCAGGCGGCGAGCAGCGCGTCGGGGTCGATGGCAACCCCGATCGGATTGGCGAGGAAGGCGGCGCTTTGCAGGAAAGCGGCCGCCGCGGCCTTATCGGGGAAGGTGTCGACCTGCAGCTCGACCGCCGTCCCGTCGGGATCGTGGTAATAAAGCGAGAGGGTGGGGCCGTGGTTGATCGGCCGATAGGGCAGAATACCTTTGGCCTTCAGGCGCGCATAGGTGCCGAGAAGTGAGGTGAGGTCGGGGAAACTCCAGGCCAGATGCAGCAGCCGGAGGCTCGGCTGATCCTGCGCCGGCAGGCCCGGGATATGGACGATGCCGAGGCGATGATGTTCGTCGTCATAGGTCAGGAAACAGAGGCGTTCGTTACGGAAGGCCACCCGGGCGGCCAGGACTTCGCAATACCACGCAATCAGCGCGTCGAACTGGGAGGTGCGGAGGACGGCATGGGCGAAATCATGCGGTGGGCGAGGCGTCCCTGGCAGGTCGCGGTGCCTGACTGCCGGGTGTGGCGAGCCGTCCATGTCTTCCCCCCTTTCCCTCGGCGCCATGCTGCGCCTGGGGTGGGTTATTGGTCCAGCCTGACGTTTGCCGCCTTCACCACCGGCGCCCAGCGCGCGTATTCAGCGGCGACAAAGCGAGCGGTCTCATCAGGTGGCAGGAATAGCGGCTCGCTGGCGGTGTCGATCAGCCGCTGTTTCACGGCGGGCTGGGCCAGGGCCTGGGCGACGGCGGCGGCGAGGCCTTCGATCACCGGGGCCGGCGTGCCTTGCGGCGCGAAGAGGCCGGTCCACGAGCGAACGGCATAGTCCGCCACCCCCTGTTCCTGGATGGTGGGGATGTCCGGTCGGCTGGGCACCCGGGCTTCGGTACCGACGCCGATGATCCGGCAGCGCCCATCCTGGGATGGCGGCAGCACGGTCGGCAGGTTGAGGAAAGCCATCGGCACGGTGCCGGCGATGAGATCGGCGATCGCCTGCCCGCCGCCGCGATAGGGCACATGGGTCAAGTCGAGCCCGGTCCGCATGCGGAACAGCTCACCCGCCAGATGGTTCGAGGAGCCGACCCCGGAGGAGGCGAAGGACAGCCCGCCGGGGGTGGCTTTGGCCTTGGCGATGAGCGTGGGGACGGAGGTCACGCCAAGGGAGTTCGCCACGGCCAGGACGTTCGGCACATCGGTCAGCATGCAAACCGCAGCCAGCGCCTGACGCGGGTCGTAGGTGAGGTCGCCCGCGATCAAGGGATGGAAGACGTGGTTGGAGGCCGAAGAGACCAGCAGCGTTTGGCCATCCGGCCGGGCCCGCGCGACGAGCCCCATGCCGAGGCTGCCGCCGCCGCCGGGACGATTCTCGACGATGAAGGGCTGGCCGTAGCGGGCTTCCAGCGGGGCCGCGAGAAGGCGTGCGACGACGTCGTTCGAGCCGCCTGGGGCCCACGGGACAACCAGGGTGACCGGGCGGGTGGGCCAAGACTGCGCGTGCGTGATGCGGGGCAGGGCAAGGCTTGGCAGGGCGAGGACAAGTCGGCGTGCTGGCATGGGGAAGGGTCCGGCGTAACGCTTTCCAGCGCCGGCTATAGGCCTCTTTTATCGATCAGCGAAATAGGCTCAGCAGGGCCTGTGGTGCCTGGTTGGCGATGCCGAGCGCCTGGGTGCCGAGCTGCTGGCGGATCTGCAGGGCCTGCAACTGGGCGCTTTCCTTGGCCATATCCGCATCGATCAGTGCGCCCAAGCCGGCGGTCTGCGCATCCAGGATCGACTTATTGTAGTTGATCTGGGCATCGATGTAGTTGGAGTAGCTGCCGAAATTATTGAGCTGGGTCAGCGTCCGATCGATCGCCTTGGTCACGGCGCCGGTGGCTGTGAGCGCGGCGACCGCGGAGCTGGATGTGTAGGTATTTGCGCTAGAGACGACGTCATAGACCTGAGCCAAAGCCGAGAAACTGCTAAAACTGTAATATTTCCCGTCGCCTGTAGCGACCACATTGACTGATGCAGCGGTGTTCACATCCAGGACGTTGACGCCGTTGTAGGAGGCATCGTCGATGAAACTTTTGATGTTTTTGGTCAGCTGCGTCACTTGGGCCTGATATTGACTGCGCTGATCCGTACTGATGTTCCCATCGGCCAGCTTGATGACCACTTCCTTGAGCTTCGTCAGGGTAGAGGAGACATTCTGCAAAGCGGCGCTGGTCACCGAGAGCAGGCCCTGCATCCCGCCCAGTTGTTGATTTGCCGAGGAGACCGCTGCCATGTCCCCGCGGATGCGCTCGGCTACGGCAAAGGCGGCGCCATCATCTTTCGCGTCGGCCACGCGGTAGCCGGTCGAAATGCGCTTCTGCGCGGCTGAGAGCTGATCCGCGGTCTTGTTCAACGACTGCAGCGCGACCATGGCGCTGGTATTGGTGATCACGGAGTTGATCGGCATCGGGCTTTTCCCCTGACAAGCGACCGCGTTTCTCGTGGTCGGATACGATAAGGATGCCGAGCCCGGGTGAAGAAGCCGTGAATCGGGAGAAGGAAAAACAGCCGCCGCCGTTGCTCACGCTGCTCCCTGCCTATAATGGCGGCGGCCAACCGATGGGTACTGAAGGATGCGGGTTCTCGTTACCGGCGGCGCCGGGTTCATCGGATCGGCTGTAACCCGGCTGCTCGTGCTCGGCCGGGGGGCCGAGGTCCTGGTCGTTGATAAGCTGACCTATGCCGGCGATCGGCGGAGCTTGCGCGCTTGCGAGGGCCGGCCGGGGTTCGATTTCCTGGAGGCCGATATCTGCGACCGAGAGCGCATGCGCGCGACCTTTGCCGACTATCGGCCGGACGCCGTGATGCATCTTGCGGCCGAAAGCCACGTCGATCGCTCCATCACCGGCGCGGCGGATTTCATCCGGACGAATATCGACGGCACTTTTGCCCTTCTCGAAGCGGCGCGCGCGTATCATTCGAGCCTCGCCGGCGAGGCCCAGGCACGGTTCCGCTTCCACCATATTTCGACCGATGAGGTGTTCGGCTCGCTCGGCCCGAGCGGGGCTTTCACCGAGATGACGGCCTATGATCCGCGCTCGCCATATTCCGCCAGCAAGGCGGCTTCGGATCATCTGGTGCGGGCCTGGCACGAGACCTATCGGCTGCCGACCCTGATCACGAATTGCTCGAATAACTACGGCCCCTATCATTTCCCCGAAAAGCTGATCCCGCTGGTTATTCTGAACGCGCTCGCGGGCCAGGCGCTGCCGGTTTATGGCAATGGCAGCAATGTCCGCGACTGGCTCTATGTCGAGGATCATGCCGAAGCGCTGGTCAGCGTTGTGGAACGCGGCCGCGTCGGTGAGACCTATTGCATCGGCGGGCATAGCGAACGTCGCAACCTGCAAGTCGTCGAAGCGATCTGCGATGGGCTCGATGCCCGGGTGCCGGCCGGGCGCCCGCGACGGGAACTGATCACCTTCGTCAAGGACCGCCCCGGCCACGATGCCCGCTACGCCATCGATTGCGCGAAGATCGAAGCCGAACTCGGCTGGCGCCCGCAGCAGAGCTTCGAGACCGGGATCGCCGCGACGATCGATTGGTATCTTGCCAATGACTGGTGGTGGCGACCGCTGCGGGAGCAGCGGTACGCCGGCGAACGTCTGGGGCTGCCGGGCTGATGCGCATCCTGATCATCGGCCGGACCGGCCAGATCGCCACTGAACTCCTCGCCCGCTTGCCCGAAGCGGCGGCGCTGGAGCCGCCGGATCTCGACCTGACCGACGCTGCGAGCATCGCCGCTGCCCTTGCCCGTTACCGTCCTGAGGCGATCATCAACGCCGCCGCTTATACGGCGGTGGACCGGGCAGAGGACGCCCGCGCTTTGGCATTCGCGGTCAACGCCACCGGGCCGCGTCTGCTCGGCGAAGCGGCGGCGCGGGCCGGCATCCCGGTGGTCCATTACTCGACCGACTACGTCTTCGATGGCAGCAAGGCGACGCCCTACACGGAAGCCGATGCGCCCGATCCGATTGGTGCCTATGGCGCCTCCAAGCTGGCCGGTGAGTTGCTGCTACATCTGGCCCAGCCGCGCAGCGTGACCTTTCGGACCGCCTGGGTCTGCTCCCCGCATGGTAGCAATTTCGTCAAGACCATGCTGCGGCTCGGGGCGGAGCGCGAGGAGTTGCGCGTGGTCGCCGACCAGCATGGGGCGCCCACCTTCGCGGCCGATCTCGCCGCGGCGGCGATCGCGGTTTTGCCGCGGTTGGTCGCCGCGCCGGCAGGCGATTCCTGCTTCGGCGTCTTCCACCTGACCGGCGCGCCCTACACGACGTGGTTCGACTTCGCCGCGGCGATCCTCGACGGCGCGGCGCGGCGCGGGGCCAAGCGCCCCCGTCTTGTGCCGATCACCACCGCCGACTACCCCACCCCGGCCAAGCGGCCGGCCAATTCGCGGCTCGATTGCAGCCGCGCCCGGGACTTGCTCGGCATTGCCCCTGTCGATTGGCGGGAGGGGTTGGAACACTGCCTTACGGCCCTTATCGGAGACGCCCAGCCATGAAGGGGATCGTGCTTGCCGGGGGCAGCGGCACCCGGCTCTATCCGGCGACGCTTGCCGTCTCGAAGCAGCTATTGCCGGTCTACGACAAGCCGATGATCTACTACCCGCTATCGGTGCTGATGCTGGCCGGCATCCGCGAGATCATGGTGATCTCCACGCCGCATGATCTGCCGCTGTTCCGCCGCTTGCTCGGCGATGGCGGCCAGTGGGGCATCCGGCTCGAATATCAGGTGCAGGAAAACCCGAACGGCATTGCCATGGCGTTGGTGCTGGCCGAGACCTTCCTGGCCGGCGGGCCTTCGGCGCTCGTCCTCGGCGACAACATCTTCCATGGCGACGAGTTGCATGCGCGCATGGCGGCCGGACAGGTGGAGCGCGGCGCCACCGTCTTCGCCTATCGCGTGGCGGATCCGGAGCGCTATGGCGTGGTGGAATTCGATACCAGTGGCCGCGCCCTGTCCATCGAGGAGAAGCCGGAAAAGCCGAAATCCGATTGGGCGGTGACTGGCCTCTACTTTTACGACGACCGCGCACCGGCGATCGCCCGCGCGCTCAAGCCCTCTCCACGCGGCGAACTGGAGATCACGGATCTCAACCGAGTCTATCTGGACGAAGGGACGCTGCGCGTCGTCCGGCTGGGACGTGGCTATGCGTGGCTCGATACCGGTACCCATGACAGCATGCTGGAGGCTGCCGAGTTTGTCCGGGCGATCGAGAAGCGGACTGGCCAAAAGGTCGCCTCGCCGGAGGAGATCGCCTGGCGGCGCGGCTTCATCGACGATGCCCAGCTGCGCAAGGTGGCGGGACCGCTGCGCAACAGCGGCTACGGGCGCTATCTGGAAGGCCTGCTGAACGGCGGCTGAGGGGCGTGCCCCGGACCGGTTCAGATGAACTGGCCACGCAGGAAGCCGAGCGCCGGGAGTGGGGTCCATTTGCGCGGCAATTCGCTGCGCCGGATGGGCGCGACACTGTAATGCGGCACCGGCTGGCGGGCGCGTTGCAGGAAATCCGCATAAGCGCGGACCTGCTGGGCGCGCCATTCCCTATCATCGAGGGCAGCGGCCCGGCTGCGGTAGACATTGGCGATTCGGTCGGTGCGCCCGACCGTCACAAATACCGCCCAGAGGGTATCGTCATCGGCGCGGCCGATGCTGACGAGGTCTCTCACGGGGAAAAGGTGCCAGTCCGGCGCGGGAAGTCAAGCGCTTAACCGAGCTCGTCGCGCGCCGCCGCCAGACGCGCTTGTGTCGCCTTGTCGATCTCCGGGTAGCGCAGGTCGAGGTCGTCGAGGGCCGTCGCCAGCGCCGCGGCGACCACCAGTCGGGTGAACCACTTATTATCGGCCGGGACAACGTACCAAGGCGCCTCGGGGGTCGCGGTCGCGCGGATCGCCTGTTCATAAGCCGCCTGATACGCGTCCCAGTAGCGACGTTCGGTGACATCGGCGGTGCTGAATTTCCAATTTTTCTCTGGCTCATCGATGCGTGCGAGAAAGCGGCGCCGTTGTTCGGCTTTGCTCACATGCAGGAAGAACTTCAGCACCAGGACGCCTTGCCGGCCCAGATAGCGCTCATAGGCCGCGATATCCTCCAGCCGCTGGTCATAGATCCGCTTGCCCAACAGCCGTGGGGGAAGTTTCTGATGGGTGAGGATCTCGGGATGGACGCGAGCGACCAGTACCTCCTCGTACCAGGACCGGTTGTGGATTCCGATCTCGCCGCGCGCCGGCAAGGCGGTGCTGTGTCGCCAGAGGAAATCGTGGTCGAGCTCGATGGTGGTTGGGCTCTTGAAGCTCGTCACCATCACGCCCTGCGGGTTGACGCCCGAAAAGACATGCTTGATCGCGCCATCCTTGCCGGCCGCATCCATGGCCTGGAAGATACAAAGGACAGACCAGCGGTCCTGCGCGTAGAGCTTATCCTGTTGTTCGGCCAGCAGGGCGGTGCCCTGTTGCAACATGTCACGGGCTTCCCGTTTTTCGAGATCGAGGCCGCCGGTATCCCCGGGGTCGTGATCCCGCAATCGGAAAGCCTTGCCATCGGTGATTCGAACATCCTCCAGGATGCGGCGGGCCCTCTTCAGACCAGGCATCTTGGACTTCGCCGGGGCTGCGTCACTCGCCGACATGCGCGGGTTTCCCTTCATCGGGCAGGGGTGCCCGGAGCATCCACAAAACGCTCAGCGCCTGCAGTGCGAGCGTGAGGCCGAGCGCCCAGCCATAGCCGACCGAATTCCAGCCGCCGGCCGCGGTCCGCGGGAGCAGGTCCAGTATCCAGCCGATCACGATCTGCAGCACGAACACCGTCGCCAGCATGGTGAAGTTAATCGCGGTGGTGACCCGGCCGGTCAACTTCGTCGGGAAGCGATGGGAGAGCAGGGCATAGGCGACCGGACCGCAGGAGCCCGCATAGGCGAACACGAACCAGAGCAGGCAGAGCGCCCAGAGGCCACCCGGCGCGAGAATCAGCAGCACCTGGGACAAGGCCATCAGTCCCATGCCGACGAAAGGCACGAGCATCGGCGCGATCCCGCGCGGCTGTAGCCAGGAGGCGAGCTGGCCGCCGAGCAACTGGCCAAGCATGACCCCGAGCGAGAAGAAGAGCAGGACAAAGGCGCGGTCTTGCCCCTCTAGCCCGGCGACATCGCGCAACCAGGGGCCGGCCCAGAGGCCCTGATAGGCAAAGACCAGGCTGGAGAGCAGGGCGACGGCAGGCGCATAGCGCAGGAAGACCGGGTGGCAGAAAATTCGCGCGAATTCCGCGATTTCCTGGCCGAGTGGCTGGCGCGGCGGCGCCGGCGGTCCCGGCGCTTGCCGCGGGACCGAGAACCAAATCCAGGCAGCCACCATCACCGCCAGTGCGGCCAGCAACAGGAAGGCGCCCCGCCAGCCGATCATCGGCAGGATCGCCTGCAAGGGGGCCGAGGCGGCCAGGCTGCCAGCGGCACCAATAAAGACCCCGGCGCCGGTCGTCGCGGCCAGACGATGGCGGGGGAACCATAGCGCGTTGGCCTTCATCAGCCCGATCAGGGCACCGGAAATGCCAAGGCCGGTTACGAAGCGACCAACCCCGAGCTGCAGCGGGTCCGCCGCCGTCGCACAGATCAGGAAGCCGAGCGCGGCGACCAATGCGAGGCCAATTTGCACCCGACGCGGGCCATAGAGGTCGATCGCCAGCCCGACCGGCAACTGTGCCAAGGCGTAGGCCGCGAAGAACAAGGCGCCGAGGCCGCCCAACTCGCTGGCCGACAGGCCGAAACTGGTCGCCACCGCTGGCCCCGCGGTCGCCACGACCATTCGCGCGGCCTGGTTGAGAAAGGCCATGCCGGCGAAAGGCAGCGAGACCCGCAGGAAAACGGCGGCGGCCATCAGCCCGGCAACCGCAATCGCACGCTGAGCGGACAATGATCGGAAAGGCGGCCGCGGAACCGTCGGTCGCGTTCGGCATAGACCAGGACGCGGAGGCTGTTGGGGGCCAGCCAATCGCGCGCCGGCCCGCCCAGAAAAATATGGTCGATGAAGCG
>CAITYE010000089.1 GCA_903896535.1 uncultured Paracraurococcus sp. | reverse complement strand
GCCAGAAGCCCTCGCCGGTCTTGGCGCCGAGCTTGCCCGCCGCGACGAGGCGCTGGAGCGTCGGCCCCGGGGCGTCGCGGTTGCAGAGCGAGGGGTAGATGGTGCTGGCCGCGGCGAGCTGCGTCTCCAGCCCCGCGAGTTCCTTCTGCAGGATCGGCCCGGCGCCCATGATCCGCATGCCGAAGGTGTAGCGCACGGCGCGGTCGACATCCTCCGGGCTCGCCAGCCCTTCATCCAGGCAGTTGAAGGCCTCGCGCACCATCGCGTGCTGGATGCGGTTGGCGAGGAAGCCGGGGACATCGCGCGCCACCCGGATCGGCACCCGGCCGAGGCTGGCCATGATCGCCGCCAGCTGCTCGCAGATCGCCGGGTCGGTATGTTCGCCGCGGACCACTTCGACCCCGGGCACGAGATGCGCGGGCAGGAAGAAGTGCAGGTTCGCCATGCGGTGGCGGGTGGCGCAATCGCCGGCGATCGCGGTGATCGGCAGGCCGGAAGCATTGCTGCCGATGGGGATGGTGGGCGGGACCACCCGGTCCAACTCGGCAAACAGCGCTTGCTTCAGGGCCAGCTTCTCCGGCGCCGCTTCCACCACCACGGCGACATCGCCGAAGCCGATATCGGCCAGCTGTTCGACCAGCGCCAGCCGTTCCATGGCGGCGGGCGGGCCGCCGAGCTGTTCCAGCGAGAGCGCCGTGCGGTCCAGCCGGGCCGGCCAGACCGCCCGGGCCGGCTCCATGGCGGTCACCCGCCAGCCGCCGGCGAGGAAAATGGCGGCGATATCGCAGCCCATGAGGCCGAAGCCGATGATGGCCGCGTGGCCAGGGGTGGGGTCGGACATGATCGAGCCTGACGAAAGTGACGAATAAGGATAGCGCAGGTGGTTGCCCCTGGCCCCCTCTCCCGGTGATAAAAGACCATGCCGCGTGGCGATCTGTTCCCCGATATCGCTCCCTACGAGACCGGGCTGCTACCGCTCTCGGGTGGGCACGTCATGTATTGGGAGCAGGTCGGCAATCCGCGCGGCCAGCCGGCGCTGTTCCTGCATGGCGGGCCCGGGGCCGGGGCGGGCGCGGTGCATCGCCGCTTCTTCGACCCGAATCACTGGCGCGTGGTGATCTTCGACCAGCGCGGCGCCGGCCGATCCCGCCCGCTCGGCGAGTTGCGGGACAACAGCACGCCGCATCTGGTCGAGGATATCGAGGCGCTGCGCCGGTTCCTTGGCATCGAGCGCTGGTTGCTGTTCGGCGGCAGCTGGGGCTCCACGCTGGCGCTGGCCTATGCCCAGGCGCATCCCGAACGGGTGATCGGCTGCGTGCTGCGCGGCGTCTTCCTGGGGCGGCGGAGCGAGGTGGAGTGGTTCCTGCATGGGCTGCGTCGGGTGTTCCCGGATGCCTGGTCCGCCTTCATCGAACATCTGCCCGCGGCGGAGCGGCAGGATCTGCTTGGCAATTATCTCAAGCGGCTGTGCGACCCGGACCCGCATATCCACCTGCCGGCGGCGCGCGCCTGGAGCCAGTACGAGGGCTCCTGTTCGACGCTGCTGCCCAGCCCGGACACGGTCGCGAGCTTCGCCCAGGACCGCACCGCGCTCGGCCTCGCGCGGATCGAGGCGCATTACTTCGCGCATGACCTGTTTCTGCCACGCGACGGGCTGCTTGGGCACATGGCGCGGATCGCGCATATCCCGGCGGAGGTGGTGCAAGGGCGCTATGACATGGTCTGCCCGGCGGAAAGCGCCTTCGATCTCGTCGCCGCCTGGCCCGGCGCACGGCTGACGGTGGTGCCGGATGCCGGCCATTCGGCGCTGGAGCCCGGCGTGCGGACGGCGCTGGTCAGCGCGGTTGAGCGGTTCCGGCGGCGCGACTGAGGCGGTGCGCCGGCTTCGCCTTCTCCTGCAACGGGCGCTGCTGCTGGGGATGTCCGCGGCGACGGTCTGGATCATCGCCTTCGTCGTCTTCCCCGTCACCGATAACCACCTGCCCTGGTTCTTCGCGGTTGCCGCGACCTATGGCATCGCCGCCTATGGGGTGCTGCCGCTGGCGGTGCGGCTCGGGCTGAAATTCGCCCAATCCGGCCATGTGCCGGCCTATACGCTGACCGGCGACAGCCTGCCGGGAGACCCCGTGAACCTGGTGCTCGGCGGCACCCTGGCCGATCTCCGCGCCGCCTTCACGCGGGCCGGCTGGGTGGAGGCGGAGGCGCTGGGGCTTGCCACCGGCTGGCGCATGGTGACGAGCTTCGTCTTCAACCGGCCCTACCCGACGGCGCCGTTTTCCAAGCTGTTCCTGTTCGGCCGCGGCCAGGACATCGGCTTCCAGAAGGCGATCGACAACAGCCCGCGCAAGCGCCACCACGTGCGCTTCTGGGCGCTCTCCATTGCCGAGGCGCGGGAGGACCGCACGAGCCTGGCCTTCTGGCTGAACCAGGCGCGGCCGGATGTGGCGGCGCCGGTCTATTGGGTGGGGGCGGCGACGCGCGACACCGGCTTCGCGCTGACGCGGCTCACCTTCAAGGTGACGCATGCGACGGATGCCGACACCAATGCCGAGCGGGATTTCGTGCTGGGCGAGTTGGCGGCGGTGGAGGCGATCGGCGCGGTGCAGAAGCTGGCGGCGGGCGAGACGGTGGGGCGCGGGAAGGTGAACCACTACGTGACGGATGGGGAGTTGGGGGCGGCGCCGTTGGTGGGGGCTTAGGCGAGATACCCGTGAGCCGGGGTACAACCTTCGCGGCGTAGCCGGGAACGCGGAGCGGGCCGCGATGCGCGCGTTCAGAACATTATGGTCCGATATATCATAGCGCACTGAAATTTAGAGACGAAACGGTCTGATTCGGCTCAGCGACAGGATTTCAAAGAATTAATAAATGGGGCCTGAAATTTAGTTGCGAGGCGTTTGATTCAGTGATTTCGTTGCAATACGAAACCGTGACGGGAGGCAAATTTGAGAAATAAGTGTCCAGCCATTGCGGCGGTATTCGCTTCAAGTTTCCTAGCGGCATGCACCCCAATAGGTCAGAAAGTCACCGATTTCGCGAACCGCCCAACCGCGCCGCCTCCAGTGGCTTTTGCGGGCGCTGTAGCGAACGACGGTTATCTTCGGATTACAACAAGGGCAGAGATCACAACCGATGCAAGTCTGGTAGAGTGTAAAAGTTTCGCAGATAGATATGTTCAACGCGGACGGGCTTCAACGGTAATTGTGAGTATGGATGATGCCGCGTTTCAGTCTGTCGCTTCATTAGGAGTTGACGACACAAAGAGTAATTGTGATCCAGGTACGACGGCCGTTGTGGTTGGCCCTCAACGAAAAATGTTAGGTGCAAGCGACTACATAAAAATTACTATTAGAGCAATAAATTCTAACACCGATAATGTTGATGTCAGAAAAATCGCTACTGACGTTGCCGCGGTTGCGGCTGTTGCAGTTTCAGCGGGGGCGGCCGCGCCAGCGGTGTTAGCCGTTGCCGCGACTGCCAAAGAGGTATCGCAAGTTCTGCCTTCTGATACGCGGCAGGCTTTAAAAAATACCTCCCAGCAGTCGCACGAATATGTATTGACCTTAAATGATATACGATCCGCTCCAACATTGGAAAGTCTTATAATGACTACAGACGATAAACCCAGAATCATCGGGAAAGTCACAGTAAAATTAGACGTTATTCAAAGCCTTTTTATAGATTCTTTTGCAGTGATGCCGGATGGGACTCTAAAACTTAGAAAAAACACCCATGGAAGAGATGTAAAAAGTACAGTCCTCGTGTTAGGACCAACTGACAGGATCCAGCTCCAAGCGCATGTACTGCAGTCTTTGCAGTCGATTGACACGGATCTTGGCCTGATTGGCAAACTTCCTGCATCCGATAATTCTCAAGGCACACTAGACAGAATAGAAAGTATTTGTAATTCTCTCCAGAATTACGCCGATAAGCAGAATTTTACCAACCGCGACTCAGACATATTGCGTTGGGCCTATCTTTCGTCGTTACCAAACTTCTTCAAGAAAGCAAATTTCTGGCCCGCCGATGGTAAGTGTTTGCCATCTGCTACGATCGACACTTTGTCGGGGATGGGATTTTCCACGCCACCAAGACAACCGGAGCCATCCTAACCGGTCAGACCACCATGATCGGGCAATGCGCATGCGCGTCATATGAATGATGGCGATGCGGTACCGCCTCACCCCGGGCAGTGCACCGCCTCCGGTCAGACCACCATGATCGGGCAATGCGCATGCGCGTCATATGAATGATGGCGATGCGGTACCGCCTCACCCCGGGCAGTGCACCGCCTCCGGCACCAGCGGCCGCAGCGTCTCCGGGTCGCGCTCAGCCCGCATCGCCAGATGCACCGGCTCGGCACTCCCCGCCGCACTCAGCGGCACCGTCTGCAACCCGACATCGGCATAGTACCGCAGGTACCGCGTCCCCACCCCCCAGAACGCCGCCTCCACCCCCGCCCGCTCACACAGGTCGCGGAACCGCCAGATCGCCGAAATCGCATCCTTCGGCTCGCCGGCAGGGTCGCCCAGCGCAATCCAGATGCCGTCGCGCTTGACGAAGCCGAAGCCCGCCCGCCCGGCCTCGCCGAACAGCGCCGCCTCGGCCGAACCGGGCGCCCGCGCGCCCAACTGGCCCAGCCGCGCCTGGGTCGCCGGCGTCCACTCCGCCTCGCGGAAGATCGGCCGCAGCAGCTGCACCATGCCGGCGAGCAGCAGCACCGCGGTGAGGCCCACGGTGAAGCGCAGGCTGTCTGGCGCCATCGGGCTCAGCACCACGCCCCACCAGGCGCTGTCGGAGACGCGCGCGCCATAGGCGACCAGCGCCAGGGTGATGCCGCAGACGGCAACGGCCGCCATCGGCACCAGCGCCGCGCCCGAGAGCGGCTCCTGCGCCAGCCGCGTGTCGCGGTAGAAATTGCCGCGCACCGCATAGACCAGCCCGGCGACGAGCAGGAAGGCCAGCACCAGCCACCACTCCTCGCCGCGCACCCAGGCGATGACTGCGCCATTCAGCAGCAGGAACACCGCCAGCCCCCAGGCGAGGGTCAGCCGGCGCAGCAGCCCATAGGCCGCGACCAGCAGCAGCGAGCCCACCACCGAGGCGGCGAAATGCGAGGCCAGCGCCGCGGCCTGGCCGGCCCAGCGCTCGATGATGGTGTCGCTGGTGGGCAGCGCGCCGAGAAACAGCAGCAGCGCCCCGCCGATGGCGGTGAGCGAGGCGATGGCCGGCACTTCCAGGCTCTCGCTGACGCGTCCCGTGCCGTTCAGCCGGGTCAGCAGCTTGCGCCGCTGGCCCAGCTCGAAGGCGACGAAGGCGGTGCCGGCGATGAACAGCGGGATGATGTAGTAGTAGAGCCGGAAAATGAGCAGCGCGCCGATCACCTGCGGCGCCGCCATATAGGGCTCCAGCCCCAGCAGGATGGCGCCATCGAACACACCGAGCCCACCCGGGACATGCGCGGCGATGCCGGCAGTGTAGGCCGCCAGATAGATGCCGAGGAAGCGCAGGAAGGTCAGCCCCGGCGCCACCGGCAGCAGCACGTAGAAGATCGCCGCGGTGATCGCGACATCGATCGTCGCCAGCACAGTCTGCATCAGCGCCATGCGCGGCGAGGGCAGGTCGATCTCGTGCCCGAAGACGCGGATATGGCGCCGGAAACGGCTGAGGATGATGTAGCTCAGCACCACCCCCCACAGCGGCAGGGCGAGCGCCTGGAGCATCCAGCGTGGCACATGCGCGCCGAACCAGGGCACCACCTCCGGCTCGATCATCAGCACGACGCCCGCCAGCGCCATGCCGCCCAGCCCGTAGGTCAGGCTGGTGAAGCCGATCACCTTGGCGATCTGGACCGCGGTCAGCCCCCAGGCCGAATACAGCCGGTAGCGCACCGCCGCGCCGGAGACCGCGGCGAAGCCCAGATTATGCGCCAGCGAATAGCCGCAGAAGGACGCGAACAGGCTGCGCAGCCAGGACACCGGATGCCCGGCATAGATCGATCCAAGCCGGTCGTAGATCGCCAGCACCAGATAAGCCAGGACGGTCAGCGCCCCGCCAAGCCGCAGCGCATCCGGCGGGATCGCCGCCATCGCCGTGCCGATATCGGCCACGGCCAGGCCGCGGAATTCCTTCTGCACCGCATAGATCGCGCCAACCAGCAGCGCGAGCCCGAAGGCAGCCGGCCCGAAGCGCCGCAGCAGGCCGACCGGCCCGGTCACGCCGCCTGCGTCCCCCGCGCCAGGGCGGCTTCGATCAGGCCGATCGTGCCGGGAATGCCATAGAGCGCGACGAAGCCGCCGAAGCGCGGCCCCTCATCCTGGCCCAGCAGCACCTGATAGAGGCAGCCGAACCAGTCGCGCAGCCCGGCGAAGGGATGCCGCTTGCCCACCTCATACAGCTGGGTCTGGATCGCCTCGGCGTCGCTATCCTCGGGCAGGCTGCGCAGCACGTGCAGCAGATCCTCCAGCGCCGCG